>JBGYQR010000235.1:0-4782 GCA_041839075.1 Porphyromonas sp. | reverse complement strand
CTTGTCTTCTTGACAAGAGGTTATCAGCCCCAATAGGGCCAGCAACCCGACAAATAACGCTTTCTTCATTTTGTATCGCTAAGTAGTCTTACTATATAGGTCTATCATCAAGTCGGGGGATCTGCGGGGGGCGCGCTAGCCCTAGCCCTATGGCAGATGAGGTTTGTCCGGGGAGAGGGGCCACAAGGCGCGCCTTACATTATGCAATCAGCTCCCCAGCAGAGCGTGACTTCGGTGTATCTCTGTCCACCCGCTCCTCTATACTCGCCTATGTCTCAGCCTCGCCCGAGGAGCATTTACCAAACCCGAGCAAATGTACACTAAAGATTGTGAATATCCTATACACCTCGGTAGTATTTATCCAAAACATAATTTTACCCCCTGTATATACCACGTTGCAAGGGGCAAATAGACAAATGCTGACAATACGACCAAGAGACACAGGGCGTTAGGGTACTTATGCCACACCCAGGGGTGCTTAACCGTCCTTAACAACACAGCCCTATATAACCAATTATTTAACGATACCCCCTCCATCGGTACACATTGTCCCATCGCCCAGTAATCCGCAGAGCATAGATTAACGAACACCCCCACCCCCGCACAGAGCTACCCCGCCCCCTCAAGGGCCCGGGGGGCATGCGCCCGATGGCTTGTGCCTCGAGGGCATTGCGCCAGCGCTTGGGTAGGCCTCCTCAAAGTGCCACCCCAAGACGCACTACCTTGGAGCGCCGAGGCGCACTAACCTAAAGCCCTCGAGGGCTCCAACCTAGAGCGCTGAGGCGATCCAACTTAGAGCGCCCCGAGGGGGCGCTAGCGCCTACGGCAAGCGGGAGGAGGTGCGGGGGAGAGGGGGGAACAATGCGGGAAAGAGCGGGGGCGATGCGGAGGAGGGAGAGAGGAGATGCGGGGGCGATGCGGAAGAGAGGGAGAGAGAGAAGAGAGGAGTGAGAGGAGATGCGGAGGCGACGAGGGTGGGCATCTGAGGGGTTTTGCGTAAGTTTGTAGAGACGGGGGCGGGCTCCAGGCTCCCTCGGGCACCATACGCCCCGTTAGGATAGTACGACAGAGAGCAGTCTATGATAGAGTTTTTGACCGACCAGGAGGCGACGATGCCCCCCATCAGAGAGGCCGAGGTCAAGGCCTGGCTCCATAGCGTGGCAGAGCGCTATGGCAAGCGCATTGGCACGCTGTGCTACGAGTTTTGCACCGACGAGCGTATCCTCGCCGTCAATCGTGAGTTTCTCGACCACGACTACTACACCGACATCATCACCTTCGACTACACCCGCGGGACGCGCCTGGGCGGAGACATCGTCCTAAGCCTCGACACCGTCGCCTCCAACGCCGAGATGCTTGGCACACCCTACGCCGAGGAGTTGCACCGCGTCATCGTCCACGGCCTGCTACACCTAGTGGGGCTCAAAGACAAGACGGACGAAGACGCCCAGCGGATGCGCTCGGCCGAAGACGAGGCGCTAGAGCTCCTGCACGCTCAGCTGGCTGGAGCTCCGCTGCTACTACCCCGAGAGCCTCTCGGCGAGTGATAGGTAGCAAGGTCAGCCAAGGGGCTCCCCCGCCCCATCCCTCAACGACAAACCCATACACGACTAAATAACTAACCACTTATGAGCGACATCAAAAACTACATCGCCCAGCACGAGGAGCGCTTCCTCAGCGAGCTCTTTGAGCTCATCCGCATCCCCAGCGTTAGCGCCAAGACCGAGCATCGCCCCGACATGCAGCGCTGCGCCACCCACTGGCAAGAGCATCTATTGGGTCTAGGGGCTACGCGCGCCGAAGTCTACCAGACCGCGGGGCACCCGATCGTCTATGGCGAGTACATCCAAGACGCTAGCCTCCCCACCATCCTCGTCTATGCCCACTACGACGTGATGCCCCCCGAACCCCTAGAGCTGTGGCATAGCGCCCCCTTCGAGCCCGAGGTGCGTGATGGACGCATCTGGGCCCGTGGCGCAGACGACGACAAGGGGCAGGGGATGATACAGGTCAAGGGCTTCGAGGTGGCCAAGGCTTTGGGGCTATTGAGGTGCAACGTCAAGTTCCTCTTCGAGGGCGAGGAGGAGATAGGCTCGACCCACCTGGAGGCCTTCCTCCTTGAGCACCGAGAGATGCTCCGTGCCGACGTCATCCTGGTGAGCGACACCAGCATGGTCAGCGCCGAGGTGCCCAGCCTCACCACAGGGCTCCGAGGCCTAGCCTACTGGGAGATAGAGGTCACGGGGCCCAACCGCGACCTACACTCGGGGCACTTCGGAGGCGCCGTGGGCAACCCCATCAACGAGCTCTGCAAGCTCATCGCCCAGGTGCAGGACGAGCGCGGGCGCATCCGCATCCCTGGCTTCTATGACGACGTGGTAGACCTCACGGCGGGAGAGAGAGAGATGATCGCCCAGGTGCCATTCTCCCTAGAGAAGTACCAGCAGGCCATCGACGTAGATGCTGTCTGGGGCGAAGAGGGGTACAGCACCCTCGAGCGCAACAGCTGCCGCCCTAGCTTCGACGTCTGTGGCATCTGGGGGGGCTACCAGGGCGAGGGCGCCAAGACCGTCTTGCCCAGCAAGGCCTTCGCCAAGGTGTCGTGCAGGCTCGTGGCGGCTCAAGACCACCACAAGATTAGCGAGGCCTTTGTCCAGTACATCAAGAGTATCGCCCCCCGACATATCCGCGTCGAGGTACGCCCCATGCACGGAGGCGAAGCCTATCTCTGCCCCGTAGACCTGCCCGCCTACCAGGCTGCCCAGGAGGCCGTAGGCGTTGCCTTTGGCATCAAGCCCCTGGCGGTACGCCGTGGGGGTAGTATCCCCATCATCGCCACCTTCGAGCGTGTGCTGGGGCTCAAGACCATCCTGATGGGCTTTGGTCTGGAGAGCAACGCCATCCATTCTCCCAATGAGAATATGCGCCTAGACTTTTTCCGCAAGGGCATTGAGTCGGTGGCGGAGTTTTACAAGCGCTTCCCTCAGCCCTAGGCAAGACTAGGCTGGGAGACACAGCTCGCCCCCCTGCCCATCTAGACACACGATAGCGTCCAGATAGGCAGGGGGGCGAGCCTGATGAGACGAGGGACAGCATCACCCCGCGAGGGCACCAGCTGACCATCAAAAGTCAGTGGGCTGTCGCATCCCTGCGCCAGCCCACTTCGCGTCTAATCATCAATCTATTATTCATCAAAATAATAGTCCTTTTTCGGAGTGTCTATTAGAACCTCCCTGGAGGGGGCCCACCAGGCCCACCCATACCCGAGGTGGTCTTCATATCGCTACGAGAGGCATTGCCCGAGAAGCTGTTGAAGCGGTAGATGAACTGCAACATAGCATACTGCCCGATCGTATTGGTCTCTTCGTTGGTGATGGCCACTGCTGACGCCGTCTGGTAGACGTTGCGTTGCTTGCCTAGCACGTCATATATTCTAACACGCAAGAGGGCGGCCTTGTTCTTGAGGAAGCTGTATCCGAGCCCCATGTTGAGAAGCACCTGCTCTTCGTTGAAGCCCGCTGCATAACCGCTCGTCTTGCGGTACTGGAGCTGGCTATCAAAGGCGAGGTTGAGAGGCAGGGTGATGTTGGTATCCCAGTTCACCCCATAGGTGCGGGTCGTCTGCCCAGCGACACCCTCGAGGCTATTGGTGATACGGCTCATCCCCCAGCTACCACCTAGGCTCGTGTCGAGCCAGCCGTGGCGGTAGGTCAGCGTGAGGCTCTCGTTGAGCCCCAAGGTACGCGCCCTATTTTCCTGCCCCTGAGAGAAGCCGATTTGATTGGAGAGATTGTTGTGTGTCCCTACGCGTAGGGTAAAGCGCTTGCCTGGCAGGGGCGTATTGAAGAAGCCCCCAAAGCCTGCCATCCAACTGCCATTAACATTCGTGTAGGTCGTGGTGCGTACGCCCGAGGACGTGTCATAGAGGGTAGAGGCGACAATCTCGTTTTGCACCACACGCCCGAAGAAAAAGAGGTTCATCGAGCTCTGCTTGGCGGCCGAGAAGAGGCTCAAGCGACCAAAGAGGTTGTGGCGATAGCCTGGCTTGAGCTCTGCATTACCCACCACCACATTGAGGGGGTTGGTAACGTCCTGTATAGGCGCTAGCTGATTGACCGAGGGCTGGAAGCTCTGACCGCGGTAGTCGAGGTTGAGGTTAAACGCCTTGCTGGGACGATAGCTATACCTCAGCGTTGGAGAGTAATTGACCACGCTCTGCACGATGTCTCTCGTCTGCCCCCCACTCTTGGTGAGGCTCTCCAGGCGAGAGGGATCGACATTGACCCCGAGGGTTAGGTCTGAGACCTTGGTGGCTTTCTTGAAGGCGAAGCCGATGCGGTGCGCCAGATAGCTCGAGCTAAAGTCGTAGCTATACGTATCGTCCTCGATGGTGTAGGCGCCCGTAGCATCGGAGGCATAGGAGACACGATCCTGGTCGGTAAACTCGCCTCGGAGCTGGTAGGTCAGCTGCAGGGCATAGCCCCCGCCGAGAGGCTCGACATAGTTGAGGCGCGAGCGGAAGCTACGGCTACGGCTATCGTTTTCTTGGAGCTGGTCGATGATACTGCTGGTGGCCGTCGAGGCCGTATATATATCGCTCTGATAGATCCCTCGGGCGTTGCTGCCGGTGAGGTTACCAAAAAACGACAGCGCCAGCGTACGCCCCGAGGCGCTTAGGCGACGGCTAGCCTCTATGGCCAGGCGTCCCGTATAGTCTTTGCTCTCGCTAGTCTGCTGGAGCTTGCTACGCGTGATGAGCGCCTGGGTCTCGTCCAGCACCGT
>JBGYQR010000234.1:0-7931 GCA_041839075.1 Porphyromonas sp. | reverse complement strand
GAGCAGACTAGGCAAAGCGATGCTTGGCAGATCGTGCAACGTGGGCATGCTGTGGCTAATGGCTTGCCTGTGGTTACGGTCAATCGGGTGGGGGTAGAGGTAGACCCTAGTAGGCAGACCAATGGTATTCGTTTTTGGGGGCGTAGCTTTGTGGCAGGAGCCCAGGGCGAGTTGCTCTGCGAGCTAGGACAAGAGGAGGCGACAGCTGTCATCGAGGTCGATCTAGTGCGCAGTGAGCGAGTACGTCGCTGGTGGCCATTTTTCCGCGACAGACGTATCGATGCGTTTGAGGGGCTGACTAGGCGCTTCCTTATCGACTAGTATGACCCGTGCCTAGGAGACACTCTACTCGCGTGCTCTCTAGGGGATAGCCCCCTCGGTGAGCAATGTCAGAGCGCGCGCTAGGCACTAGAGTACAGGATATATACGAAATACAAACTTTGACTATGAATATAGCCCTCGTAGCCGTCTCACCCAAAGGGATAGAGCTGGCTCGCCAGTTGCGCCGTCTGTGGCGTGAGGATCTAGCCATCGTCTCTACCCATGCGGGAGAGGGGGTTGAGCAGATCTCAGACATCAAGACTTATCTAGCTGATCAGTGGGGAGTCTATGATGCCTGGCTCTTTGTTGGAGCCCTCGGTATCTGCGTGCGGAGCATCGCTCCACACATCGAGCACAAGTATCACGACCCAGCCGTCATCAATATCGATAGTACTGGGCGCTTCGTCGTGTCAGTCCTCTCGGGGCACATCGGAGGAGCCAATGCCATGACCGAAGAGATTGCTCGCGTGCTGGGCGCCGAAGCTGTGGTCAGCACGCAGACCGACAATACGGGGCTGTGGGCGCTTGATCTCTTGGGGCGTAAGTATGGCTGGCTGACCGATAGCAATACCTCGGGGCTCAATCGTCCTATCGCGCTCTATACCAATGGTGCTCGTACGGCTCTCTTGCTCGAGGTGCGCGACCGAGGGACGATGCAACTAGAGCGAACCAAGGCTGAGCATGTCGATGTTTACTACCATAGAGAAGAGCTTCGGGACGAGGACTACGAGCTGGTGCTTGTCGTGAGCCCTCATCGCTATACGACAGATAGACCATGCGTGCAGTTCGTTCCCAAGGTCTTGTCTCTAGGTCTAGGCTGTCGCTACCTGTGTGATCCCTTGGATATTCCCGAGTATATCGAGGCCGAGGTACGTCGCTTGGGCTATTACCCAGAAGCTATTGGCCGAGTGGGTACGATAGACCTCAAGCAAGACGAACCTCTACTTGCTCGTCTCCTGGAGCGCTGGGGTATTGCCTCGGCTGATATATATACGGCCTCAGACCTTGCTCCTGTCGAGATCAAGAACCCCTCGCAGAAGGTCTTTGAAGTAACAGGCGTCTATGGTGTAGCCGAGAGCGCCTCGCGTCTCTCTGCTCGTATGGGAAGCATCCTCGTTGAGAAGCAAAAGGGGATGGTACACCCAGGCAATGACTTTACCTTTGCCCTTGCCATCGACCGCGAGGCAGAGCGTCGCGGGCATATCGAGATAGTGGGGGCTGGTCCAGGTGATCCCGATCTGTGCTCTATACGCGGGCGAGCCTTCTTGGAGATCGCCGACCTGATCTTGTATGCTGGTAGCCTCGTGCCCAAGGCGCTGACCGAGTGTGCCAAAAAGGGAGCGACGGTACGCAGCTCTGCATCGATGAACCTCGAGGAGCAGTTTGCCCTGATGAAGGAGTTTTACGACCGAGGGCTACTGGTTGTTCGCCTGCATACGGGCGACCCTTGTATCTATGGGGCTATTCAGGAGCAGATGGCGTTTTTTGATGAATATGGGATGAGCTACCACATTACCCCAGGGATCTCGTCTTTTCAAGCGGCGGCGGCAGCTCTTCGCTCGCAGTTTACAATCCCCGAGAAGACGCAGACCATCATCCTTACCCGAGGTGAGGGACGTACACCTATGCCCGACAAAGAGAAACTGCACATGCTTGCGCGCTCGCAGAGTACGATGTGTATCTTCCTATCGGCGGGTATCGTAGAGGATGTACAGGCACAACTCCTGGAGCATTACCCTCCCGAGACACCTGTGGCAGCGTGCTATCACTTGACTTGGCCAGACGAGCGTATCTACCGCGGGCAGCTAAGCCAGCTAGCCCATATCGTCCAGAGCAACAATCTAACCCTGACGACGATGATCGTCGTAGGTGAGGCCATCGACAATCGCAAGGGGCTCTCTCGGTTGTATGCCGATGAGTTTAAGCACCTTTTCAGACGATAGCAGGCATAGACTAGCCCACTACGACTAAACGCCTAGCGGTCGCTTCCTTTACCCGAGATGACGGGAGGAGCGACCGCTAGGCGTTTGATATGCTTGAGAGACAGAGGCTAGAGCCTTTTGCTCAGCCAGCGACGCACAGGCTCATCGTATAGCTTGAGGCAAAGGTAGGCAAGAGCGATACAACCGAAGAATAGCGCGAGTGCTCCTGGGAGCGACTGAGCGAATGTAAGCTCTTCGTTTTTGACCCAAGCGATGTATAGGTATATGAAGGGGTAGTGGATGATGTACAGCGGATAGGATATATCGCCGAGAAATTTGTACAGGCGTATGAGCTTGGGGTGAGAAGCCTCGGTCGAAGCACCTAGGTAGACGATGGTTGGGAATAGCAGCCCCACGCAGAGCATCTCGTATAGCCCATTGATCCAAGGTCTCTCTACTCCGCCTAGTCTAGGCAAAGCGCACACGACGATGATGGACACGGCCCCCAAGAGGAAGCCCCAACTAAGACGTCCAGGCTTGATAGAGCGATAGAGCAAAAGCCCCAGGGTGAATGAGAAAAAGACCCTGGCCATCCCTCCAGCCAAGCCGTCATTGAGCATTGTCCAGCCCACACCGATGCTACCAGTCGAGCGGGCAAATACGCTTAGCCCAGCTCCGGCAAGTAGTACAACGAGGGCGAGCCCCCATTGGGGCAAACGGCGCAACACGCAGACGTAGCCAGCGTATGCAATGTATTCAAAGAAAAGAGACCAGCTAGGACCATTGAGGGGATACATCTCTCCGATGCCACGAATCTCTGTCTCGGGCGTGGCAGGGATGAGCAAGGCATTGAGAAGCACAGCCACCACTAGAGACGATAGAGTGACTACGGAGACGTCCCACCACGAGCACCCTTGGGTATAGAAGAGTAGTCCGCCCAGTACGGCTCCTAGGATGACCATGGGATGTAGTCGCACCAGGCGTCTGAGGGCAAACTGCTTGACGCTTATTCCCTTGAATAGGCGATCGTCGTAAGCATAGCCGATGACAAATCCCGAGAGGATAAAAAAGAAGTCTACCGCCAGATAACCATGATTGATCACTTGATCGTGGGGGCTCGTAGCAAACCCTTCGAAGATATGAAACCACACGACAAGTAGTGCAGCGACACCTCGCAGGCCATCTAGGGCGAGGTAATGCGGACGACTATCCCGAAAGGCCGAAGAGGCAGAGGAGGATAAATTCATTCTAAATAGTTTAGTTCAAATGTAATATAAGATTGCTTCAACTCTAATATAAGATTACGCTGGGTGTAATATTAGATTGAAGCAATGCCCTTGCATCAAAAATCTCTGAGCAAATATATGGGTATTTGCTCAGATGTACTACCCTGTCTCTCCGTAACCTCTAGGCTGTTGGGTAGCTATCTTCAGCTACCTAATTTTGTGTATAGAGGCTGGGATTATTTCGATTTAATACCTACATTTGCTGAGCAGTGGTGTAACTGAGCCAATAGCTCTGGCTCCTACAACGTAACAACGAAATGACAACAAAAGAACGTCGCCCAGGGATCGTCTCCTCGGTCCGTGATGGTGAGATAATGGTTTGTATAGAGCAACGTAGCGCTTGCTCGGGCTGTCATGCCCGAGAGTTTTGTTGCTCGACGGACTGCGCAGAGCGACATATCGTTATCCAGACCGACGACACCTCATACAAGGCGGGAGACGCCGTCGTCCTAGAAGGCGATAGTCGCATTGGTCGCCTGGCGGTGTTGCTGTCTTTTGTCCTCCCCATCCTACTTGTATTGGCTAGCGTCGCTCTCTCAACTCTCGTGCTGGGGTTGAGCGAGGCATTCGCTTGCCTTGTCGCGCTCTCGGTACTTGGCCTTTATCTCGTGGCGCTCTGGCTCATGACGCCAACCCTAAAGAGGCTAATGCGCTTCTCTATCACACAACATTCTCAAGCATAAGATCACGATAACGTATGACAACGGTTCTTGTATTAGCTTTGCTCGGAGCCCTGGGTGCTGTACTTCTCTTTTGGGTGTCCAAGAAGTTTGAGGTCGTCGAAGATCCTCGCATTGCTGAGGTAGGCGAGGTGTTGCCCCAGGCCAATTGTGGTGGATGTGGCTTCCCGGGTTGCTCTGCCTTTGCTCAGGCTTGTGTCAAGAGCGACAACCTAGAGGGGCTGTTTTGTCCCGTAGGCGGTTCGCCCGTGATGGAAAAAGTCTCGGGTATCTTGGGTATGGCGACCACAACAGCAGAGCCCCTCATCGCGGTAGTACGATGCAATGGGACATGCCAGGCACGTCCCCGTACCAACCTCTATGATGGAGCAGCCAATTGTCGCATTGCCTCGGCTCTTTACAAGGGAGATACCGATTGTAGCTTTGGTTGCTTGGGGCATGGAGATTGCGTTGTAGCCTGTGGCTTTGATGCAATACATATCAACAAAGAGACGCTCCTCCCCGAGGTTGTAGAGGACAAGTGCGTAGCTTGTGGTGCTTGCGTCAAGGCATGTCCCAAGACAATCATCGAGCTAAGGAAAAAAGGGCCCAAGGGTCGTCGCATCTTCGTGAGCTGTGTCAATAAGGACAAGGGCGGTGTGGCTATGAAGGCTTGTAAGAGCGCTTGTATTGGTTGCTCCAAGTGTTTCAAGGAGTGTAAGTTTGAGGCCATTACGATGGCAGACAATCTAAGCTATATCGACCACACCAAGTGTCGTCTGTGCCGCAAGTGTGTAAGCGTCTGTCCCACCAATGCTATTCATGAGATAGGCTTCCCTCCCAAGAAAGAGCCAGCCCCTTCGGCTGAGGCAGATGGGGCAGTGGCCAGTGAGGCTCAAGGGGCTACTACTGCCGAGGCATAGAGAGATAGAGCCCTCGGGCTCAGATGTTACAAAAATTACTGACACCTATATTATATAGCTAGCTATATGTTACGGACGTTTAGCCTTGGGGGTATTCATCCCCCCGAAAATAAGCTCTCGGCAGGTAAGCCCATTACGATGTTGCCCTTGCCCAAAGAAGTGGTTATCCCGCTGGGGCAGCATATCGGGGCGCCAGCTGTCGCCATAGTGCAAAAGGGCGATGAGGTCAAAGTTGGCTCCGTCATTGCTAAGACAGGAGGCTTCATCAGCGCCAATATACATGCGAGTGTAGCGGGTAAGGTGACGAAGATCGAGGAGGTCTTCGATGCCTCTGGTTACAAGCGCCCTGCTATCTTCATCGCTGTGGCGGACGAGGATGTGTGGGAGGAGGGCATTGATCGCTCGCCCGAGCTTGTGCGCGAATGCTCGCTGAGCGCCCAAGAGATCAGAGATCGCATCCTAGCGTGCGGTATCGTTGGGCTTGGTGGAGCTACCTTCCCAACCCACGTCAAGCTAGCGCCACCTCCAGGGCAAAAGGCCGAGGTGTTGATCATCAATGCCGTAGAGTGCGAGCCCTATTTGACCAGCGACCATCAGCTGATGATGGAGCGAGGAGAGGAGATCCTCGTCGGGTGCACGATCTTGATGAAGGCGCTCGCAGTGGAGCGTTGTGTCATCGGTATAGAAAACAATAAAAAAGACGCCATCGCCCACCTCTCTCAGCTCGCTAGTGGCTACCAGGGCATCAGCATACAGCCCCTCAAGGTACAATACCCCCAGGGCGGAGAGAAGCAGCTCATCGATGCCGTACTTAGTCGGCAGGTCAAGAGTGGAGCATTGCCCATCTCGGCTGGAGCTGTGGTGCAAAACGTTGGTACTGTCTTTGCCGTCTATGAGGCTGTACAAAAAAACAAGCCCCTAGTCGAGCGCGTCGTTACCGTTACGGGCAAGGAGCTTCCCGCTCCTGCCAACTACCTGGCGCGTATAGGTACTCGCCTGAGTGTACTCATCGAAGCCTCTGGTGGTCTGCCCGAGACGACGGGCAAGATCATTGGTGGAGGCCCCATGATGGGTAAGGCCTTGCTGGGAGCAGACCTACCTGTTACCAAGGGTACGTCAGGCGTCCTCATCCTCTCCAAGCAAGAGAGCGTGCGCAAGCCTATGCGCAACTGCATCCGATGCGCCAAGTGTGTGGGGGTGTGCCCCATGGGGCTTAACCCCGCGTTCTTGATGCGGGACGTGCAGTACAAGGACTGGGACACAGCCGAGAGAGGCTATATCGTAGACTGCATAGAGTGTGGCTCGTGTAGCTATACCTGCCCCTCCAATCGTCCTCTGCTCGACTATATCCGCCTGGGCAAGCAACAGGTGATGGGTATCATTCGTAGTCGCAAACAGTAAAGATCCCCCTCTGGATAAGAATATGGAAAGACTTATTGTATCTCCTTCTCCTCACATACATAGTGGCGACTCTATCGAGCGCAATATGTATGCCGTCATCCTCGCTCTATTGCCAGCTGTAGCCGTGTCGCTTGTGCAGTTTGGCCTAGGAGCTTTGGTGGTGCTGGCTGTGTCTATCGGTGTATGTGCCTTGACGGAGTGGGCTATTGTGAAGTATCTCTTCAAGGGAGAGTTTTCTCTGAGCGATGGTTCGGCTGTGCTTACTGGTCTATTGCTGGCGATGAACTTGCCCAGCAACCTGCCCTTTTGGATCGTAGCCATTGGTGCCATCGTTGCTATCGGAGTGGGCAAGATGAGCTTCGGTGGGCTAGGGGGCAATATCTTCAACCCAGCTCTCGTGGGGCGTGTGTTCCTGCTCATAGCCTACCCCGCGCAGATGACCCTCTGGCCAGAGGTCGGTCAGCTATCTAGCTATACCGACGCTACTACGGGGGCTACGCCACTAGGTATCATGAGTGCAGTAATGCACCAGGCTCCTGGAGCTTCTCTCGATCAGCTCCCCTCGACGATGGACCTTTTCTTGGGGATCAATGGTGGTTCGCTCGGTGAGGTCAGCGCAGCTGCCTTGCTTCTAGGGCTTGTCTATCTCCTTTATAAGAGGGTGATAACGTGGCATATCCCAGTGTCGGTGCTGGGCTCGGCATTCCTCTTTGGAGGTTTGATGTATCTCATCAGCCCCGAGGTCTATCCTACGCCCTGGTTTCATCTCTTGACGGGGGGGCTAATGCTGGGGGCGATCTTCATGGCGACCGATTACGTAACTAGTCCGATGAGCCATCGGGGGCAATTGCTCTATGGAGCGCTCATCGGTCTGCTTACGATCATCATACGCCTATGGGGTGCCTATCCCGAGGGGATGAGCTTTGCTATCTTGATCATGAATGCTTTCACGCCCTTGATCAATACGTACCTTCGTCCTAAACACTTTGGTGACAAATAGATTATGAAGAAGCTATCATCTACGCTTCCCAATATGTTCCTCTCCTTGACGGGGATATGTATCATTGTCTCGGGCATTCTCGCCTACCTCAATCATATCACCAAGGAGCCTATTGCAGAGGCTCAGGTCAAGGCCAAGGTTGAGGCCATCAGTGCCGTAACGCCCAAGTTTGACAACAATCCATTCGAGGAGCGCTTCAAGGTCTTATTGCCTGGCGAGACAGACTCGCTGACCATTTACCCTGCTCGCCAGGGCGAACAGCTTGTCGGCTATGCTATCGAGACCTATACCAAGGCTGGTTTTAGTGGCCTTATCTCCATTATGATGGGGATGGACCTCAGTGGTAAGCTCGTCGATTTTTCAGTCCTTGAGATTGCCGAGACACCTGGCTTGGGCTCCAAGATACCCGAGTGGTTTCG
>JBGYQR010000233.1:0-4823 GCA_041839075.1 Porphyromonas sp. | reverse complement strand
GTGCTGTTGCTGATGGCGTACATAGGTATTGAAAAACTCGACATACGTCTGACTACCCCACTTGTTGAGGCGTACATACAAGACGCTATCCGACATCATATAGGCCGACGAGACGGACGAGACGGGCACGGGGCCACGCACCACCGAGAGGGTCTGGCGCTCGCCCGAGCGTAGGATCTCGATAGAGACGACGCTACCGCTGGGTCCCTTGAGGTACTTGGTAACGTCCTCTCGAGCCAAGACGGCTCCCACGAGCGAAGTCGTATCGGCACGAAGCACTCGGTCGCCAGGGCGTACACCAGCGCGCTCGGCGCCTCCGCCCTCTATCACACGGGTGATAACGACGGTGTCCCGAAGGAGGTTAAACATCACCCCGATACCCTGGAAGCTCCCCTCGAGCGACTCTACCTCCCCAGCATTAGCCTCGTAGGAGAGGTAGGTCGAGTGGGGATCGAGCTCTGCGAGCACCAAAGGCAAGACCCGCTCATTGACGGATTTCATATCGAGACTATCTACATAGTACTCGTTGATCAGGCTCAGCACTTCGGCCAGGCGCTGATCGTCGCCATACTGCCCGAAGAGAAGACGCCTGCCCACCAGGATCCCTAGGGCAAACGTGACCACAAAGCAGATGGCGATAATGACCTTACGTAACATTATATCTATATATCCTCTAGTCAGGACAGATTACTCTATTGAGGTGACTTGCGGGCGCCCTCTCTCGACGCTACCTGGAGGTTCTCCCCAAGGGGACATCCCGAGCGCGTAGCCATACAGCGGGCACCCAAGACGGGCGAGAGGGGGGCGAGTCCGAGCCTCGTTACTCTTCCTCTTGAAATATGTCGATGCGCACTACCTCGATGCCAGCTCGCTCCATGAGCTCTATCCCATCCCTGAGACGATACTCCCGAGCATAGACCACGCGACGCACACCGCATTGGATGATGAGCTTAGAGCACTCTATGCAGGGGGCATCGGTGACGTAGAGCGTAGCCCCAGTGCAGTCGTTGGTGCTACTGGCCACCTTGGTGATGGCGTTGGCCTCAGCGTGTAGGACGTACTGCTTGGTCAGGCCGTGTTCGTCCTCGCAGATGTTTTCAAACCCCACGGGCGTACCGTTGTAGCCGTCGGAGATGATGCTCTTGTCCTTGACGATGAGGGCGCCCACCTGGCGACGCTGGCAGTAGGAGTTTTCGGCCCATATCCGCGCCATCCGCAGATAGCGTCTATCCAGGAGACGCTGCTTGTCGTGCTGATGCCTGGCTTCGTCTTGGCCGTCCTTAGGGGCTGAGACGGGTGTATATTGCTGGCTCATTGATACTCTGTATTTGCCCTGCAAAAGTACTAATAAAAAGGGCGCAACCACCCCCGCCTCAGCCCTGGTTTCATCTCGGTTCCCTAAAGCAGCTCTAGCTCCACGACAGAGCCCACAGGAGCCTTGGTGCCAGCGAAGACGCTCTGCGACTTGACCACCCCGTGCCCCATTAGACGAGGCTTATAGCCTGCGCGCATCAGCTGGAAGCTCGCGTCAGAGGCACTCATCCCCACGACAGCAGGGACGAGGCCATGGGTGCTCTTGCCGACCACTTTGGCCTGTGCCATAGAGGGGTCGATACGCACGACCTCATCCCCCTCTAGTCCAGCAGTCTGGGGTCGGGGTAGGCCAACCTGTTGCATCAGAGGGTCAAGCTCCGAGAGACGCCCCATGGCGATATGCGCCTGGTCACTCCCCGGCATGGGGACGCGGTCGATCTGCTGAGGGGTCTCCATCGATACGATGGCCTCGGCAAGTGTCTTGAGCACAGCCCCGGCCATCGTACCACCGCTGGCGGCAAAGGCCGTAGAGGGTTCGCGCAAGACCACCATCATCGTGTACTTGGGTTTGTCGCTGGGGAAATACCCGCAAAACGATACCTCGTAGCTCTTGCCATTCTCTCCGCGGTAGCTCCCACCTCGGGCAATCACGGCCGTACCGCTCTTGCCACTAATGGGTACGACCTGGCTACGGACATTGCGCCCAGTACCCTTCTCTACCACGAGGCGAAGCATCCCCTGCACCTGGGCGATGGCCTCAGGGCGAGCGATCTGCTCGATCATCACGATTGGCTCACGGCTCTGTATGAGCGTGCCGTCGGCCGCACGTATCTCGCGCACGAGGTAGGGACGCATATAGCGCCCACCATTGGCTATGGCGTTAAAAAACGCCACCGTGTACAGCGGGGGTATCTGCGTGATATAGCCGTAGCTCATCCAGGCTAGGGTCGTCCCGTCCCAACGCTTGGGGTTTTCGCTCTTCTTGCGGATGCGTGCCCGGGCATAGCCTGGTATCTCAAAGGCCAGGTCATAGCCAAAGCCTAGGGCGCGTATCTTGTCGGAGTATTCGTCGGGGCGAGAGGCATAGTGGCGCTGTATGATCTGCGCCGTGCCGACGTTGCTCGAGTAGGCGATGACCTCCGAGGCGGTAATCTTGCCATAGCCACCGCGGTGGTAGTTGTGGTCTCGGATCGTCTGACCTCCGACCCGCCAGGTGCCATTGCCCACGTCTATGATGTCATCGGGCGACACCACGCCATCGTTTAGCGCCACCAGCATAGAGGCGACTTTGAAGGTCGAGCCTGGTTCGCTCATATCACTCACAGCCATATTGCGCGCCTCCTGGTAGCGCCCACTACGGGTCGAGTCCTCGAGGTTACACATGGCCAGCACCTTGCCCGTCTCTACCTCCATCAAGATGGCCGACCCACTCAGAGCCGAGTAGTAGCTCAGCTGGTTGCGCATGATGCGCTCCAGGAGGTTTTGCTTCCCCATATCTAAGGTGGTATAGATATGTGCGCCATCGATGGCTGGGGTATCGATCTTGAGCCTACTGCGCATAGCGTAGCGCTGTCGGTGCCCGACGCCCGTCTGCCCTCTAAGCAGGCTATCGTATTGTAGCTCGAGCCCCTGCTTGCCACGCGAGTAGCCCTCGGGGGTCTGCTCGGAGTAGACCGAACCGATGGTGCGCAGGGCCAGCGACCCGAAGGGGTTGATGCGGTGGTTGCGCCCCTCGAGGATGAGCATCTTAGAGATTAGACTATGATCGACGGGCTTGCCCTTGTCGTTGCGCTTAGGCTCTAGCGGGGGGAGCACCTTGAGCTCGGTGTACTGGAGGTAACTCATATCGGCCTTCGTCGGGGAGATCTGCCAGTAGCGACTACCCGAGCGAAGCCCTTGTCTGAGACGTTGCAGGAACCACTGCTGACTGACCTCGGCACCTCGGGTCGCATAGCTCTCGTGGAGCGCCTGGGCGAAAAGCTCCAGCTGACTCTCGAGGCTATCGCGCAGGAGGTCCCGTTGCTTGATCTTGACCGAGTCCTTGGGTAGCGCCAGGGAGTCGTTCCAAAGGAGCTGAATGGGGGAGGCCTTGAAGTCCATATAGAGGCGATAGGTCGGAGCCGTTACCGCCAGGGGCTTGCCCTCCGAGTCATAGATAGAGCCACGGATAGGGTCGAGGCGCTCCTCTTTGACCTGGTCGAGAGCCTGGCTGACGGCACGCCAGCGCTCGCCCGTAGGACCGACAATCATACGGATCATAGAGGCCAAGAGGACGAGAAGCACGACAAGCATGGCGCCGCCAACGCACCACAGGCGCATATGAGGGCGCCATTCGGTGGTAAAGATTTTTTTCAGAGTAGACAACATGACAAACAAAACAAACTAGTGTAACAATCTCAACGACCCATCCCCACGGCGCGCCTACTCCTTTGGAGGTCGCACCACGTTGATCTCGTAGGGAGGGGTAAACGAATGCTCGAGTGGTAAGCCCAGCTCCTGGACGCTCTGCTCGATATTGCTGATGCGTTGCATCGAGGCCAGGTCAGCCGTGATGAACAGGAGACGCTTGCGCATATCGTCGCGTTGTTGCTCGAGCTGCTCGACAACACGCATATTATCCTCGACCATTTGCTCCCAGTAGTTGAAGCCCGCTAGCCCCAGCAGGCAAAGGGCGATCATCCGCCAATTGCGCTGACAATAGGCCCATATCCTATCGGAGAGCTCCCGAGCATCGGGGGCATCACTGACGGGATAGGTCTCGTCGCTCGTGAGCTCTTCGTAACGGCGACGCACCCGCTCCTGCTCAGAGAGGGACGGGGCGGAGTCGGCCTGATCTTGGGTAGGAGGAGCACCGGGCTCAGCCTCTCGGGCACAGGCGGGGTCAGCCTCCTCTTGGAGGGGCTCTTGGACGGAGGGTACTACCTCAGTGGCCTCCTCCCAAGGGGTCTCTCCCTGGGGAGTAGAGGTGTTGTCGCCATCGGGGCGTAGAGATACAGACATAGCAACTAATGAGCTTGGTACGAAACGTATGGGTCGGGGCCTCGCATCCTGCGAGGGCATAGAGCGGCTGGGCTCTATGCTGCATGACTAGACGAGAGCGGCTAGGGCTCTCTAATGGGGAGGATTAGCTCGACTCAGGGCGCCACTCAGCGATGCGAAGCTTGGCCGAGCGCGAGCGGGGATTGCGCGCCTCTTCCTCTGCCGTCGGGGTGATAGGCTTACGCGTGATGAGCTTCCAGGGCGATGGGGCAGCCCCGTAGATCTCCTGCGTGCGGGTATCTACCTCTTGGGTCAGTCCGGTGCGCAAGAAATTTTTGACGATACGATCCTCGAGCGAATGGTAGGTCATCACTACCAGACGCCCTCCAGGGCGCAAGACGCGGGTAGAGGCCTCCAGCATATCTCTGAGGGCTCCCAGCTCATCATTGACCTCGATACGCAGGGACTGGAAGAGCATGCTCAGCTGGCGCTTCTCCTCCCTAGGATTGAGCGCGGGGCGCACCACCGAG
>JBGYQR010000232.1:0-7454 GCA_041839075.1 Porphyromonas sp. | reverse complement strand
GAGCTACCTATCTCGCTCGAGGAGCTAAGGAGCGAGGGGGACTATATCCTGGCTCGTGTGCAGGAGCGCATCGCAGCCGACTTCGCCCAAGGGCTCTAGGTTGAACCTCCCGAGGGCTTTAAGTGGAACTTCAAGAAGGCTTTAAGTTGAACCCCTCAAGGGCTCTAAGTTAGACCGCCCAAGAGCTCTAACCTAAAGCCCTCGGACGCTCTAAGGTAAAGCCCCTCGGCGCTCTAAGGTAGAGCGCCGAGGGGCTTGTCGTTAGTGGGGGATGATGGGGGGCTCTGAGGGGCGAGTGCGGGGTGCCATTCGCCCGTAGGCTGGATATGTGCCCGCCTATGTCCCAGGCCAAGCAGGAGCGACGTTGTCCTGCAACCTCCTCAGGACTTGCATATATATATATACTTTTGCAACTTTCGGAGAAGATAAATCATAGGCACAACACAACCTATATATATGTATATATACCCGCGGGGGCTAAGGCTACCCCAAAGGATGGCGACAGCAGAGAGGCATGTTTGTCATAGAGGCTACCTGGGCTCTCCCCCGAGAAGGGAGGCGTGGCCTCTTGGGACAAGCGCTCGCCTCTCCCTCCAGGAGCTGATGGACCAGCGCCTGGGGAGGCGTGGCCTCTAGACCTAGTTTGCAACTCAATAATCATCATCCATATACTTATGATCCGAAGACTACTCTACCTCTTACTTCCACTCCTCGTCCCCTGCGCCCTCGTGGCCCAGGCTCAGCAAGAGACCATCGACCTCAAGGGCAGGGTGCGCGACTACGTCACCCAGCTCGATCTGCCTGGCAGTCTCGTGGAGGTGCTCTCCGCTCAGGATAGTAGCGTGATCGCCTCCAAGATCGCCCGCTCTCAGCTTCGTAGCGGAGAGCGACGCTGGGAGACATCCGAGTACGACATCGCTATCCCCAAGCGTACGGGCGAATACCTGATACGCGTCACCCTCCAGGGCTACGCTACCACCTACCACAAGCTGTCTATACCGCGCCTCTACAAGAGAGAGATAAGCCGCGAGGTTCCTCCCATTTATCTCAAGCGCCCTGAGTCTATATTGCTCGACGAACTAACGGTTACGGCATCGCGAGTAACCTTCTACCACAGGGGCGATACGCTGGTCTACAACGCCTCTGCCTTTCAGCTAGCCGAGGGCTCTATGCTCGATGCCCTAATCCGCCAGCTACCAGGCGCACAGCTGAGCAAAGACGGCAAGATCTACGTCAATGGTCGCTTAGTGGAGAACCTCATGCTCAACGGCAAGGACTTCTTCCGAGGCAACAACAAGATCATGCTGGAGAACCTGCCCGTCTATACCGTTAGCGATATCAAGGTCTATGAGCACCTGGGGGATGATAGCCGCTTCGCCGGACGCGAGGTAGGCAACGACAAGACGTTTACCATGGACGTTCGCCTCAAGAAGCAGTACAGCATCGGCTGGCTAGCCAACATGCAGCTTGGGGCAGGCACAGAAGATCGCTACCTGGCTCGCCTGCTGGCCATGCGCTTTACCGACCACTCTCGCCTGGCTGCCTATGGCAATGCCAACAACCTCAACGACTCTCGTAAGCCTGGCGAGAATGATAGCTGGACGCCCTCCGACCTCCGAGGTGGCGAGAAGGAGCAAAAGATAGGAGGCCTGGACTATAACGTAGAGAAGCGAGGTGGCGCCTACAAGCTCAGTGGCAACGTGCAGGTCAGCCATGCCGACAACCTTTTGGTCAAAGACACCCAGCGTACCAACTTCCTCCCCGGGGGCGATACGTACGAGCGCATCCACTCTGCCGAGCGCAATCGAGGCCTCAGCGTGTCTACGGATCACCGCTTCTACTGGGAGTTTAAGCGAGCCAACCTAGAGATCAAGCCCAGGCTGAGCTACTCGGACCACAAGCAAAACAGCGACTACGCCTCGCTCATGCTAGGGCGTAGCCTGACCTGGCGACCTCTCTCTGGCCTGGCAAGCCTATATGCCTCAGAGCTAGACGAGGCGTATAAGCCTGATGCCATCAACCACAATATACGTGGAGGCCTCTCTGAGGGGAGGGCATTCTCGGGAGGAGTGTCGGCCAAGTCTCTGATCAAGTTTAAGCACTCGCCTGACCTGCTGACGATCTATGCCGAGGCTTCGTTTCGTCGCAGAGACGAGGATCGCTACGACCGCAACCGCGTAGACTACTACCACCTGGGGGCACGCTCGGCGACCGACTTTCGCAACCGCTACTTCGACATCCGCCCCGAGAGTGGCTACGGCCTCGTGGGCAAGGTGTCATACGACCATCTACTCAAGCGGGGGCTCTTCATTACATGGAGCTACAAGTACGAGCATCGTACCCACGAGAGCTTCTCCTCGCTCTATCGCCTAGACCAGCTAGCCGGTTGGGGCGAGGGTACGACTCACCCCCTCGGGACACTGCCCTCGACCAGTGCCTATCGGGCCTTGCTGGATGCAACCAATAGCTACAATAGCCGTCAAGGGGACAATAGCCATACGCTCGAGGCCTTCGTCCGCTGGGGCAAGGAGACAGAGCGCTCTCGGTGGTCAGGCCAGCTGGTGCTCCCCTTCACGCTACTCTCTCGCGACTACAACTACGAGCGGGCAGGGCGCCATACGCATCTGAGGAAGCAGAACCTCCTGCTCAACATTTACAGCACCTTCCTCAAATGGAAGAGCACCGACAACAAATATGAGGCGAACCTGCAATACTCGCTCAACCCTCAGACCCCAGATATGAATATGTACGTGGATATACAGGACACGACCGACCCGCTCAATATCTATCGGGGCAATGCCGACCTACGTACGAGCTACACCCACGAGGTGATCGCCAACATCAGCCGCGTCTACCCCAAGAAGCGTATCATGCTTGCGCTCGAGGGGATAGGTACCTATACCCAAAATGCTATCGCGATGGGATACAGCTACGACAGGCAGACAGGGGTGCGCACCTTCCGCCCCGACAACGTCAGTGGCAACTGGCGTGCTCAGCTCGCCCTAGGTGGTATGGCCCCGCTCAACAAGGCTCGTACTCTGACCCTGAGGACGACCACGATAGCCTCGTACCAAAATCATGTAGACCTCGTCACCCTCGCAGGCTCCCCCGTCTCTCAGAGGAGCGAGGTACATCGCAGAGGGCTAGCCGAGAAACTACAACTGGACTATAAGATAGGCAAGTCTTCGATCGGGCTAAGGGCCGATGGCGAGTGGACGCGCGTGACGAGTGAACGTGCGGGCTTCGACCCCATCAACGCTATGGAGCTCAGCTATGGCCTTACCACTAAGCTCAGCCTCCCCTGGAAGCTCCAGCTGAGCTCCGATATGATGGTGTACAGCCGTAGGGGCTATACGGATAGGGCAATGAATACAGACGACTTCGTTTGGAACGCCCGCCTCTCTCGCCCCTTCCTCTCTGGCAAGTTGCTGGTGATGCTAGATGGCTTTGACCTCTTGGGTGGGCTGAGCAACATCCGCCGTCAGATCAACGCCCAGGGCATATCGGAGTCTTACAGCAACGTGATACCTCGCTACCTCTTGCTGCATGTTGCCTACCGCCTGCACTCCAAGCCCAAGAGGAGGTAGGCAGGCTATCTCGGGCTGAGGGCTTGCCCCTCGCCCGGTGGGGCTGATAGCTCTAGCGCATACAGGCTAGACGGCCTTCCCGAATAGGGCGGTTGCGCCTAAAGGGAGGAAAACGTAAATTTGTAGCGTTATGAATATCAGCCTCAAGCAACCTCACGATATATCCCGACCCCAGCCTGGGTGGGCAAGACGTCTTAGGCGTATGCTCCTCTTGGGCTGGGGCCTTGTGCTCCTGGTGGCCTGCTCGGCCCTACCAGCCAAGGCTCGCTATGCCAGCACCCATCCGCCCAAAGAGGAGACGAAGCGCTCCCTGCAAGAGCTGACGCCCATGGAGCAGCTCAAAGCCGTCGTCTCTAGCGTCATCGCCCAGGGTGAGCGCCTCTTAGGTAGGCGCTACCGCACCAGGGGGGTAGCGCCCTGGCCATTGGACTGCTCGGGCTATGTGAGCTATCTGTACAGCAAGCAGGGGATGTCGATACCTCGCTCGTCAGCAGCCCTCAGCGCGTTTGCCCATAGGGTGGACGACCCTCAGCCTGGCGACCTGGTGTTTTTCAAAGGGCGCAACGCCTCTAGCTCTCGCGTGGGACACGTCGCCCTTGTGGTCGAAAACAACGATGGCGACCTCGTCATCATGCACAGCACCAATAGCCGGGGCATTATCAAGCACCGGCTCAATAGCGACCAGTATTTTCGCTCGCGCTACCTCTTTGTTGGACGCATCCCCCAGGTGTCAGAGCTGTGGCGTCAGCATCGCGAGGCCGGGGGCAACCCTAGACACGCACCACTCAAGCCCCAGGACGACCAGGGGCGCGTTGTGCCTGCTTTTGCTCCAGAGAGCTTTACCTTCGCCCTCCCCATGCCTCCTCTCTTGGCACACCAGGGCGATCGCTAGCTGGGGAGCTTGTACAGTCGTAGCTATCAGGGGATAGAGAGACGGAGGCGATGGGACTTAATAGACAGCTTTTTGGAGTCTTCTTTCGTATCGGTATCGGTACGATAGGCGGAGGCTATGCTATGGTGCCGATGATGGAGCACGAGGTAGTGGAGCGCCATCGGTGGCTTACCAAGGAGGAGTTTCTCGACATCCTGGCGGTGTCGCAGACAGCTCCAGGGGTCTTCGCCGTCAATATGAGTAGCCATATCGGGCATAGGCTCGGAGGGGTGCGCAGTGCCATCGTTGCCTCGATAGGTAATGTGTTGCCCTCGTACCTGATTATATTGTTTATAGCCATATTCTTTAGGCTGTTTGAGGACAATGTCTGGGTCGAATATGCCTTCAAGGGTATTCGCCCCGTTGTGGTCGCCCTGATAGCTGTGCCCGTCTTTACGATGGCGCGCTCGGCTAGCCTGAGTTGGCGTACCTGCTGGATCCCATTGCTCTCGGCCAGCCTCATCTATTTGCTCGGGGTCTCGCCCGTGTATGTGATCCTAGGCGCTGGGGCGTTGGGCCTTGTCTATGGGTGGCTATCTAGAGCGGACAAAGCTGTATAGGGTATGATATTTTGGCAACTGTTTTTGACCTTCTCGAAGATAGGCATTGTCAATTTTGGCGGTGGCTACGCGATGCTCTCGCTGATACAGGCAGAGGTGGTCGAGCGCCATGGTTGGCTCTCGGCGCAGGAGTTTACGGACATTGTGGCCATCAGCCAGATGACGCCAGGGCCAATAGGTGTCAATGCCGCTACCTATGTAGGGTATAGCACCGTCTTGGCCGAGGGGTACGAGCCCTGGGTAGCCGTCCTCGGGGCAGCCTTGGCGACGCTCTCGGTGATTTGGCTCCCCTTTTGCCTAATGCTGGGGGTGGGTTATCTCATCTTGCGCTATCGTCAGCATCCGCTCCTGAGGTCAGTCTTTGCGATGCTACGCCCCACTATCGTCGGTCTGATCGCAGCGGCGGCGCTGTTGTTGATGACGGAGGACAACTTCGGTTCGCCTCAGCATGATCCAGGGCACTTTGTCGTAAGCGTATTGCTGTTTGCCTTGGGCTTCGTGGCCGTGTATCGCTACAAGCGTAGCCCGCTGGTCGTCATGGGAATAGCCGCTATCCTCGGGGTGCTCATATTCCCTTGGATATAAATCGATATATTTGTGTACACTTCAAATGGTTACGATTAACGCAATGAATACCGAAACATTAGCACAGATAGACGCCCTCATTCGCAGGGAGGTCGTGCCAGCCACAGGATGTACTGAGCCTGCGTGCGTGGCTCTCGCCGTAGCTTATGTGGCTAACCTGCTGGACAAGAACAATCTCGAGCATATCGAAGTATCTCTCAGTGGCAATATGCTCAAGAATGCCATGGGCGTGGGTATCCCCGGCACGGGTATGATAGGCATCCCCATAGCCATTGCCCTAGGAGCGGTGGTGGCGCGTCCCGACTACGGGCTTAGGGTGATGGAGGGATTTGATGAAGCCACTCTAGACCAAGCTAAGGCTCTAGTTGATCGAGACATCATCAAGATAACGCTGTGCCAAGACGAGGGCATAGACAAGCTCTATGTCGAGGTCATCGCCACCGATGCTAGCGGGCACAGAGCGCGCTGTATCATCGACCGCACCCATACGGGGCTGTCGCTCCTCGAGCGAGACGGGGAGATCCTAGAGCAAAGAGCTCAGGAGACCTCCTCGGCCGATCAGTGTAGCGAGCACCTGGATCATATTGCCTTGACGTCGGAGGATATAGCCCTGACGTTTGATATGGTCTATGACTATGCCACGACGGCGCCGTTGGAGATGCTGGAGTTTATCCACGAGGCAGCCCTAGTCAATAAGTCCGTGGGCGCCTATGCCCTGGACAATAAATACGGGCACAACATCGGGCGCAGCGTCCAAAGTGCCGCAGGGCGAGCCCTGATGGGCACTAGCCCTCTGACGCGTATGATCGCCTATACAAGTGGGGCGTGCGATGCGCGTATGGGCGGAGCCCCCTTGACGGTGATGAGCAACTCGGGCAGTGGCAACCAGGGCATCACGGCCACGCTTCCGGTGCTGACCTTTGCCGAGAGCCAAGAGGCTTCACACGAGCAGACGGTACGAGCCCTGATGATGAGTAGCCTCATGGTGGTCTATATCAAGCAACAGCTCGGCCGCCTCAGTGGCCTGTGTGGCATGGTGGTGTCGGGTGTCGGTACAGCCGCTGCCTTGGTCTACCTGCTGGGAGGGACTAGAGAGCAGTCGGGCTACGCCATACAAAATATGGTGGGTAACGTAACGGGTATGATCTGCGATGGCGCTAAGCCAGGGTGTAGCCTCAAGGCTACCTCGGGTATTAGTGCAGCCATGATCTCGGCCATGCTAGCCATGGAGCATCAGCATTGCACCTCTCTAGAGGGCGTGGTGCATGAGGACGTCGATGCCAGCATCCGCAACCTTGCTTTCATTGGTCGCGAGGCCATGCAGGATACCGATCGTAAGGTGCTGGAGCTAATGCTAGACAAGGGCAAGTAGTCTAGGCGTAGTAAACGGCTCATAGCGAGTAGATACGTCGAGGGTTAGAGCCCTGCCTAGAGATAATTTGGATACGGCTCTTGCACAATTGAAATAATCGCTCTATCTTTGCAGAGCAAAAGGCAAAAGAGAGGCGAGCGAGTCTCTCCAGGAAGTCGAGGAAGTGTGGGTGAGTGGCTGAAACCAGCAGTTTGCTAAACTGCCGTACGGGCAACCGTACCACGAGTTCGAATCTCGTCGCTTCCGCTCTTGCAAGAAGACAAGTATGGTACCATAGCTCAGTTGGTAGAGCAACGGACTGAAAATCCGTGTGTCCCAGGTTCGAATCCCGGTGGTACCACCGCTTTTTTGTGAAACATATGACTTTGAACGCCAGAGGCGGAGTCCCTAATTGGGAGCTTCGCCTCTGGTGTTTATAT
>JBGYQR010000231.1:0-11679 GCA_041839075.1 Porphyromonas sp. | reverse complement strand
TAGAGGTGCTCGTAGGTGTACTTGATACCAGCGAAGTTGGGGATACGGCCATCGACTGCCTTGAGCAGGTCGAGCATGGGTAGATAGGCGCCGTTGAACACGGGGATGTGGTAGTAGTAAAACGGCAGGTTGGGAGCAGCCGCCGCCATAGGCTCGATGTACTGCACCAGTTGCTCGATGCTACCGATCTTGGGGAATGGTGTAGCCATTGCCCCTATACCCCAGGCTCCTATCTTCTGCGCATGAGCCGCCAGGCGTGCGCTAGAGGTCAGCGAGGTGCTACCTACGTGTACGATGACCTTGAAGCCAGCGGGAGCTACCTCTACCCACTTCTCGGCGAGCTGCATACGCTCTTCTTCGCTGAGCATATAGCCCTCACCAGAGGAGCCGTTGATAAATACCCCCTTGAGACCCGAGCGCACGAGCAGGGCGCAATACTCTGGGATGGGAGCGAGATTAACGTTGCCCTCAGCATCAAAGGGCGTGAAGGGCGCGTTTATTAGACCAATGATCTTTTCCATTCTTGTTGATGTATTGATGTGAATATTGCCAAATCTATATGAACTCTATTTTAGCCCTCGACCATATCCTGTACCTTGGGACGAAGGAAGATGTACTGGATCAGTACTACCACAACGACCACGCCCGCCATCATGGCGAAGTCGCGCCCTAGGCTACCATCATCGGTAGATTTGCCCAAGGCCTGTGTGATATACCCCCCAGCAATCACGCCAGCCATATTGATCACGCCATACGCCGTAGAGCGGTAGCGCGAGGAGAAAAACTGACATAGGATGGGCATATTGTTGGTATCGAAGAAGCCTATCCCCACACCGAAGAGGAAGCAGCCCCCCACGACGGTTAGGTAAGACGAGCCAAAGCCCAACAGGAGCAAGGCTGGTGCCATCAGCGAGAGGCCTATCATACTGGTGAAGACACGCCCGCGCAGGTGTACCTGAGCCCAGCGGTCGCTTATCGTCCCTCCGATGAAGACCCCGATAAAGCTCGAGAGCGCTATCGTAGCCGTGGCAATAGGCCCTGCCACACGCATATCGAGCTTGAGGTTTTGCTCAAAGAGGGTCGGCAACCAGTTTTTCGTTGCCCAGCCTGGGAAGCTAATCGAGAGGAACACAACGAGGATAGCCCAAAACGGCACACTGGTAAAGATGGTGCGTAGCGTCGAGAGCGTATCGCCCCCAAGACCCGAGGCAGCAGTCCCCTCAGCCTTAGTAACCTCGGAGCGAGGCGCTTTGATCCGAGCCAGGTGCCCGTCGGTCTCGTGTAGAAGCACAGCTAGCACGATGGCATACACGGCACCGAAGAGACCGAAATAGAAAAACGTTGATTGCCAGCTCAGCTCCTCTGACAAAAGGGCCCCGAAGCCTCCCATAGCCTGCCCGACATACAGCCCCGTCATGTGCAGACCGATAGCCAGCGAGCGACTGCGCCCCGTATGGTAGTCGGCAATGAGCGCCAAGGCAGCAGGGATATACATGGCCTCGCTAAAGCCCATCACCATCCTAAGGGCATAGAGGGTCGTAAAGTCGTGGGTCATCCCCATCAGTAGCGTTACCAGCGACCAGATGAAAAGGCTGGAGACGATGAGCCACTTGCGGTTCATGCGGTCGGCTATGAAGCCCGCAAAGGGACTGGCCAGTCCGTATATCCACATGAAGGCAGCCATCAGCACCCCGAAGGTCTCGGCATTGTTGAGCTCGGCGATGTCGGCACTCATAGCGCTCTTCATCGTAGAGAGCATCTGCCTATCCATATAGTTAAGCAGAGCTACCACCCAGAGCAGTCCAACGACGAGCCAAGGATAAAACTTCTTCGTTTTCATTAGTTCTGATTGTTACGTCTAGTCTATTATCAAACTTGAGGACAAATATACAAACATCCAAACCAGCGTCCTAATAAAGTTCGCTAGATATTTTATAATTATTCGTCTAAATACTTCCCCTATCATCAACCATCCCCCTCCCGTATAGCGACTAGATAAGGTATATAGCAATGCGCTGGGCAGAGCCTCACTCCATCGTGAGGCTCTGCCCAGCGCAACAAGGGTCGTGCCCTAAGGCAGTAGCAAAGAGCTATCTCCGTAGCTCAGGAAGCGAAACTCCTGGTCTAGAGCATAGTCGTAGATACGCCTCCAGTCCTCCCCGACAAAGGCCGAGATCAGCAATAGCAGCGTGCTATGAGGTTGATGGAAGTTGGTGATAAGCCCCCGCACAAGAGCAAACGTGTAGCCTGGGGTAATGAGGATGCTCGTCGGGAAGGTCAGCCGAGAGAGGCCATGACGATCCATGAAGGACAGTAGTGCCTCGAGGCTTTCTCTAGCTTCGGGCATGGGCGCTCCATCATAGGGCATCCACTGACTGACGCATAGCTCCTGGGGCGACTGCTCGGGGCGACTGAGTAGGTCTCGCCCTAGATGATAGAGGCTCTCGATGGTACGGACAGAGGTCGTCCCCACGGCTACGATATGCCCGATATGTGCCATGAGACAAGCGATGGCACTACGGCTGACCTCGACAATCTCCCGGTGCATCTCGTGCTCGCCTATCGTCTGGCTCTTGACAGGGCGGAAGGTACCCGCCCCCACGTGGAGCGTTAGATCCAGGGTCTCTATACCTCTCTGCCCAAGCTCCTCAAAGATCCTAGGGGTGAAGTGAAGCCCTGCCGTAGGAGCCGCTACCGACCCCTCGGCCTGGGCATACACCGTCTGATAGGTGCTCAGGTCGCTCGCCTCGGTAGGGCGATTGAGGTATGGAGGGA
This sequence comes from Porphyromonas sp., assembly GCA_041839075.1. Lineage (GTDB taxonomy): Bacteria > Bacteroidota > Bacteroidia > Bacteroidales > Porphyromonadaceae > Porphyromonas. The sequence goes on along the minus strand of JBGYQR010000231.1, from coordinate 8,904 downwards.
TGGGCAATACGCCGAGGAGCTCTAGCAGTTCTCCAAATGTATAGGCATCGTCAGACCAAGAGAAATGCACCAGGTCGCCCTCGCCCCGCTCTGCTCTAAACTCAAGCCTCCGTCCCCCCTCGAGCTCTAGAGTGCGTGTGAGCGTCTCTCCCGTACGCCACCTACGGGCATTGCCTACCATGCAGTGCCACGAGGAGGTGTCCCTAGATCCCAGGGCCAGTTCGTAGCTCGTGGGGCTATATGGATCGAGGCAAAGGACCTCCACCAAAGCGCCCGTAGGTCGTCTAAAGTGCAGGCGCGCGCGTATCACTCTCGAGTTGTTGCGCACCAGCAGGGAGCCCTCGGGCAGGAGGGCCGGTAGGTCTACAAAATGTCTTGGGGTGATCTCGCCCTTGCGATAGACCAAGAGGCGCGAGCTGCTTCTATCCTCAAGCGGATATTTGGCTATACGTTCGTCGGGGAGCGGGTAGTCGTAGTCCTCCATACGGAGAGACAACACATGCTCTAGGGTCATGTACTAATCGGGGGGATAGGTATCAAAGGCGAAAAAAGTAAGAGAGCGTAGCGCCTATGCGCAGCTCCTGGCTCTGGCCGTAGGGGTCGGAGCGACGATTGCTCCAGATATCGCTGAAGCTATACAGGATGCGCGCCTCTGCCTCTAGCCTATGGCGTTCGCCAAGTCGCAGGCTAACGCCAGGGCCACCAGCAAGCCCCCAAAGCACACGATTAGCCACAGGCATCGTTTGCCTTTGTAGCTGAGCCTCGGTAAAACTGGCACTCTCGCCCTCGGCCTGACCAGTGTCCGAGAGGTTGAGCCCTATCACAGGGCCTAGATTGACGAAGGCTCTCATCGTGGACTTCTCTAGGTAGAGGTGCGTCAAGAGCGGTACCTCGACATAGGAGAGCGTCCTACTATAAGCAAGCCCCTCTGTATCGAAGCGCTCCGTCCAACCCGTACGGACATAATTGACCTCGATCTGTGCTGCTGCCCCCCGCTCTATCTCATAGCGTAGCGATAGACCCGCATGCTCCCCTCGGTGCATATCCTGTGGCACACTGGGGACGAATGAGTAGCGAGAGAAGTTGAGCCCAGCGTGCAGGCCCAGCCACAACCTTTGCTTAAAAGGCTCCGGCTCTTGAGCACCTGCCCCATAGGGCATACACAGGAGGGCGAGGATGAGCCAAAGGCCAAGCCCATAGCCTCCCTTAGTTGAGGACTTGACGCAACGCTGTACCATCGGGAGCAAACTTTATGATGAAAACACTCTTGTTGACATAGCCACGTCCCTGCCCCTGTGGCCTTAGGTCGATATTGAGCTGCAAGCCATCGCCTGCAAGCCATTCGCCCTGAGACACGAAGCTATCGCCCAGCGAGGCGTAGGAGCGAATGAAGTAGCGCGCCACATCATAGCCAAGTACCCCGTAGCGAGGGAAGGTATTCATCAGCTTCTTGCTATACCAGGCATTAAACTTGGTTAGGAACTGCCTAGCCTCTGCCGAGGATGTATCGAAGAAGAAACTGCTGTATATAGATACCTCCCTTTGATGCATGCGATTAAGGAATGCCTCCCCGTAGCTCTGCCACTGAGGATAGGCCAACACATCCCTACGCTGATCGCCCATAGAGGAGAGGAGTAGCTCCCCTAGCGTCTTGTCGGGGTTAGCGGGAATGATAAGGGCATCCGCAGGCAAAGACGACAGCCTATGCTCACCGAGGGTAAAGGGCGCCACCCGTCGCCCCTCCTCTTGCCAGCGCTGGCGGAGCTGACGAGCAAAGTAGTCTTCGCTATCTCCGGGGCGAGCTGCGATATAGATAGGGCGATCCTGGTATAGGCGCGAGAGGTTGGCGATGACGCGGTCTGCTACCTCCTGGCCGGTCTGATTGAGACGAATAGAGCGGGCGTGTCCCAATTGCTCGGACGAGCTAAAGGGGATGATGTGGTAACCTACCTTGATGGCACGCCTAATCATCTCGACCTCGCCATCACTGGTTCCACCAATGACCAGGTCGTAGTGGTCTGCCAGTTGCCCCAGGGCTATCTGCTCAGCCATCTCGGCCTCAGTCTTGACATCCAGCACCTTGAGGCGAATGGATATACCCGCCTTCTTCAAGTCGAGCATCCCCATCAAGAACCCCTGGTAAAACTCCACGTGCCTGGGGGTATCCGTCAGCGGTAGCATCAACAAGACGCGGACGGCTGGGCGTACACGCTCATCATCGGCGATAGGCGTCGCCCCCTCTGAGGCGGGGATGCGTAATACCATCCCTACGGGGAAGTGGTCTACACTAATACCAGGGTTAGCCTTGATGAGTTGCTCCTCGCTAATGCCGTAGGCACGCGAGACGCCATACACCGTTTGCCCTGGGGCAATGGTATGCTCTCGCATCTTGGATGTATCTTGGCTCTCAGAGGCTTTGCTCTTGTCGAGGTCCTTGCGCATGAGGAGCAAGATATCGCCCTCTTTGATACGCTCTTTGGCCCAGGGATTGAGCGTATATATCTGCTCCATCTGAAGGCCATAGCGGCGGGCTATACTATATACAGTCTCACCTGATAGGACCCGATGCTCCATGATCCGGCGATTGCTTGCCGACTGCCCCCAAAGGGGAGGCAGGAGCATGAGCGCGAGGAGGGCGAGCACCCAGCGTCTAAGCAGGTAGCTAGCAGGGCGGTGCTTGAGATATACCATGATAGTCCTAAAATTTTATACTCGAGACTAGCGAACCATAGATATACCATCTCGCTCGAGCAGGGCCTCGATGGTGGGTTCGCCCCCACGGAATGCCTTGTATAGCTCCATGGCTTCTCGTTTGTCTCCTTGCGAAAGTACTTCTTTTCTAAAACGTGTAGCCACACCCCTATCGAAGATGCCTGCCTCCTTGAAGAGCGAAAACGCATCTGCATCCAGCACCTCAGCCCACTTGTAGCCATAGTACCCAGCGGCATAGCCACCAGAGAAGATATGCCCAAAGGATGTACTCATCAGACTACCCGCCGGCGAGGGGGGTAGCACTAGAGCCTTAGCCCAAGCCTCGTCCTCAAAGGCCTTGACGTCTAGGTCTGGGCTCACCGGTGCCTCTAGGCTGTGCCAAGCCATATCGAGGTAGCCAAAGCTAAGTTGCCTACATGCCGCATAGCCTACGAGGAAATGCTTCATCTGCTTCATGCGCTCGAGGTACTCCGCGGGCAGAGGAGCACCCGTCTCGTGATGCAGGGCAAAGGTAGTCAGCCAGGTCTCCTCACCCATCCAATTTTCCATCAGCTGACTAGGCAGCTCGACGAAGTCTCTCGTTACCGATGTACCGCTCAGGCTAGAGAAACGGCACTCCGAGAGCAGGGCATGCAGTGCGTGTCCAAACTCGTGCAAGAATGTCGATACCTCCCCAGGCGTTAGGAGCGAGGGGCCAGAGGACGTCGGAGGGGTGAAGTTCATCACCAGCACCACATGAGGGCGATGGTCTTTGCCATCTGGCTCGTGATACTGGTCTTGGAAAGTGCTCTTCCAGGCACCGCTCTGCTTGCCCTCGCGAGGGAAGAAGTCGGTGTACAACAGCCCAAGGTAACGCCCATCCTCATCACTCACCTCATAGACCTTGACGTCCTGGTGGTAGACGGGTATATCCCTACGCTCAGAGAAGCTGATACCATACAGACGTGTGGCCAGCCCCAAGACGGCCTCGATGACGCGACCCAGCTCGAAGTATGGGCGTAGCATCTCGTCGTCGAGGTGGTAGTGGGTTTGCTTGTACTGCTCGGCCCAGTAGCTCCAGTCCCAGCTATTCATCTGAGCGCTTGGATCCTGAGCTTTGGCAAAGGCAGCGATACGCTCTATCTCTGCCTGAGCGACAGGCTTGTAGGCATCTAGGAGCTGATCCAGGAGCTGGTAGACATGCTCTGGTGTCCTGGCCATACGCTTGTGAAGTGCCCAATGGGCGAATGTCTTATGCCCGAGCAACCGAGCCTCTTCGAGCCGGCCATTGACGATGCGACGTACCAGCTCGGTATTGTCGTACTCGTCGCCCGAGGCTCCAACGCGTGTCTTGGCCAAATACATCTGCTCCCTCAGGTGGCTATGGCGACAATGTTGCATGAATGGCACATAGCTCGGCGCCGAGAGGTCAAACGTCCAGCCTGCGCCTCGCTCCTCTCGCTCGGCACGCTCCCTGGCCTGCAGTAGCAAGCTCTCGGGCATGCCGGCGACCTCCTCTGGATCTGTCAGATGCAAGCGATAGCGCTTCTGATCCTTGAGGTTGTTTTGCCCATACAGCAGTGTGGCCTGGCTCATCTCTAGGCTGAGCTCCTCCAGGCGTGCCTTACCCGCATCATCCAGCAAGGCGCCACTGTCGGCAAATCCCTCGTAGCAGTTGGAGAGCAGGCGCATCTCCTCCTCGTCGAGCCCGAGGCTATCGCGCTCGTCATAGACCACCTTGATCCGCTCAAAGAGGGGCTTGGAGAGGAGCACATAGGTCGAGAGCTCCGAGAGGTCGGGGATAATAGCCTCCGAGATAGCCATCAGCTCGTCATTGGAGTGGGCGTGCAGGAGGTTAAAAAACACGCCACTCACCCACTCGAGCGCCTCCCCCGCCCGCTCTAGGGCAAGGATCGTATTCTCGAAGGTGGGGGGCTCCTCTGAGGCAATGATGCCCTCTATCTCGGCACGCTTGTCGGCAATAGCCTGCTTGAAGGCGGGCAGGAAATCGTCCTGCTTGATTTGGTCAAAAGCATAAGCCCCGCGGGGCGTATCGTATCGTTGGAATAGGGTATTCACTGATGGGTTGTCGCTTGACAAATAAACAAATGCTAGGCGCAAGGCAAGGCCACCCAGCCAGGAGGCCCCTCCCTAGAGGAGGTCTCCTGACTAGATGGTCGCAATACCACAGCACCTATCGCAGCCTAGAGCCGAAGCCCTAGAGCCAGGTAAACGTTGTAGTCCTTGGAGGTCTTGTAGCTCTCGAGGCTAGGGATCTTACGATTCTTGAGCGCATGCTCTAGCCCCAGACGTAGGTAAAAGCGGCTAAGCTCGGCAGCCAGGCTTGCCCCAATCCCCCAGGAGAAGCGATCGTCTCCATCTTTGAGGCTTGAGGCGAGCTCACTCAGCGAGGGAGCACTCTGATCTACCTTGAGGAGATAGCTCAGATATGGGCCTGCCTCCAGCGATAGCCCTAGGATGCCCAGGGGCTTGAAGCGAACGCCAAGACTGACGGGCAGGCTAAGCATCTGAGCCTTTACCTCCACACTCTGATTGGGGCTTGAGGTAATGTTGGTGAGGTATTCGGCCTTACCCTGGTGCCACGTAAGCCCTGGCGCGATATACAGCATAGGTGCTATGTCAAACTCCAGTGCAGCTGCGACACGCGTCCCCTTGAGGCTCTCTAGGTCTGAGAGGTTAGTTACCGATGTCTGCCCTAGGGTCTCAGCATTAAGGCGAGAGATCCCTAGACCTATCTCCACACGTCCCTCGGTCTGTGCTAGCGCTGAGGTGGCAAACACGCACACGGCGGCTAGCATAAATACGAACTTCTTCATATCCATATACTCTGATACAATGATACCTAATGGCCACCTCCTCCCCACTCTCTAGAGTCAGAGGATGACCTATACCTTATGCCGACAAAAATACGCTAATAATCCAACCCCGCATCCTACCCCTCCCTCGTCTCCCCTATACTAGAGGGCAAAAACGCTCTAACCTAAAGCCCCAAGACGCTCTAAGTTGGAGCCCTCAAGGGCTTTAACCTAGAGCCCTTGGGCGATCTAACTTAGAGCCCTTTGGAGGTCTATGGCAGAGCCCCGAGAGGCACTACGACACAGCGAGGTCAGTAGGCGACGAGACACGCCCCCTCTTGGCAAGTATACCTCTGACACTAGGCAACATTGCCCGAGAGCCAGAGACCGAAGTAGATGGCCAGCGTGAGATACCTCTCGGCAGTATTGGCTAATTAAGAAATAATAGCGAATATTGCAGATTGATAATCAGCAGGCATTAAAGACAGCATATTAGGTTCAGATTAGGCAAGGCATTATGGGACAGACAAGGCAAGACAAACAGCTAGACCTCGTGGTACTAGGGGCTGGCGAGAGCGGTGTAGGTGCAGCCCTACTAGCTCAGCACAAGGGCATGAATATATTGGTCTCTGACTATGGGAAGATTGCTGGCAAGTACAAGCAAGAGCTTGAGCAGGCAGGCATCCCCTACGAAGAGGGACGGCACACACACGAGCTCATCCTAACGGCTCGCGAGATAGTCAAGTCGCCAGGTATCCCCAGTAGCGCCCCCATCGTGCGCGCAGCCAGAGCCAATGGCATCCCCGTTGTCTCCGAGATCGAGTTTGCCGGGCGCTACACCTCGAGCCAAATGATTGGCATCACAGGAAGCAACGGCAAGACCACCACCACGATGTGGCTCTACCATATCCTGAGCACGGCCAAGCTCAGTGTAGGGCTAGCGGGCAACGTAGGGTTTAGCCTCGCCAGGCAGGTCATACAGGAGCAGCAACCCGACTACTACGTCGTAGAGCTTAGTAGCTTCCAGCTAGATGATATGTACGACTTTCGCGCCCACGTTGCCATCGTGCTCAACATCACGCCCGACCATCTAGACCGCTACGACCACGACCTCAACCAGTACGCTCTGGCCAAGATGCGTATCCTGCGCAACCAGACCTCTGAGGATGCTTTCATCTACTGGGGCGAGGATCCATTCCTCTCTCAGTACGTAGCCACCCAGCAACCAGAGCCTATGCAGCTCATGCCGTTTGTCACCTACCCTCAGATCGGGGCAGCAGCCTATCAAGACGACAATCATACGATGCACCTGAGCGTACGAGGACGTAGCTTCGAGCTTCCCATATCCAAGCTCGCCTTGCAGGGGCCTCACAATGTACAGAACGCTATGGCAGCTGCTCTAGCTGCGCTCTATATCGGTGTTAGCGATGAGGCTTTGGACAAGGCCTTGCACGACTTTGTCAATGTCCCCCACCGCCTAGAGAAGATTGCTGTCGTAGATGGCGTGCGGTATATCAATGACTCCAAGGCCACCAATATCAACTCGACCTACTACGCCCTTAGGACGATGACGACCCCCTACGTACTCATCCTAGGAGGGACGGACAAGGGCAACAACTACGAGGACATCGCTCCTCTCATCACGGCCGGAGCTCGGGCTCTCGTCTTCTTGACAACAGACACCGAGAAGCTACACCGCACCTTCGACGGACGAGTAGCCAACATTGCCGAGGCCAGGAGTATGGAAGAGGCCGTAGCCCTCTGCAAGCAGTTTGCCCAACCAGGCGACACGGTACTGCTCTCGCCTGCGTGTGCGAGCTTTGACCTCTTTGACAACTATATGCACCGCGGAGAGTGCTTCCGCCAGGCAGTCCTAGCACTCGTAGATCAGGCCTAGGTATGCAGACGACACCACCGACCTCCTCAGGCTTTTCGCTGAGGCAGTTTGCCAATCAGACCCTCGGCTCGATGCTCGACTTTCGTGGCATTGGCAAGGAGGGCTACCTGCGGGGAGACAAGTCTATATGGCTCCTGTATGCTCTGCTTGTAGTCATCTCGTTTGTGGTCTACACGAGCGCCGCCACGCACGAGGCCTTCGAGTTCTTGAGGAGGGGGGGATGGCTCCACCCCTTTGTCAAGCAAATCATCCTGCTCCTCTTGGGCATCGGGCTTGCCTATGGCTTCTCTATCGCGCCGAGCTCGTGGGTACGCAACAAGATGGTCTTATACTCGCTGATCACCATCGCTATGTTTATCGCCCTACCCTTCTTCGGAGCAGAGATCAACAAGGCGACCCGTTGGATCCGTGTCCCCATTGTTGGCATCACACTACAACCCTCGGAGTTTTTTAAGCTCTGCCTCATCTCCTGGGGAGCCCTGGCCGGGATGTACGCCCACAAGGCGAGAGAGAGGGCAGGTAAATACTTCGGCTACTACTGGCTGGCTGTCGCCATACCGATTGTGGTGGTCACCGTCTCCAATTTCTCGACCGGTATCTTGATGGCGCTCTTTGTATTCCTCTTCTCGTGGGTGATGAAAGCCCCGAAGAAGATGCTCGGCTATGCCGCTTTGGCTGGCGCCATCCTAGGGGTGCTCTTTGTCATCGCACTGATCGTTACCCCAGCCTCCACGCTCCAGGATATTCACCCCCGCTCGGTAACGTGGAAGAGTCGTATCACCAATATCTTCCAAGACACAGAGCACCCTGACGAATACTTCAAGATCACGGACGACAAGCTCCAGGAGCAGTTTGGCGAGATAGCCCTAGCTAATAGCGAACTCATCGGCAAGGGGCCTGGGCGTAGCGTGGCCAAGCAGCGCTTGCCAGCCGCTCACTCCGACTTCATATACGCTGTTATCATCGAGGAGTATGGCATCCTGGGGATGCTCGTTATCCCCGCGCTATATATCTGGTGGTTTTTGCTCGCCGCACGTATGGCCATACGCGAGAAGCAGATTTATAGGAAGTACCTGCTGATGGGGATAGCCCTGCTGTTTCCCCTACAAGCCCTCATCAATATAGCCGTCGTATCGGGAGCGTTTATGACGGGGCAACCTCTGCCCCTGATCAGCGCAGGGGGCTCATCGGTATTTGTATGTAGCATGGCCTTTGGGCTGATGCTCAATATCTCCAACACGCAAAAGGAAATAGCCCTCCTAGAGCAGGAGGCTCAAAACAAGGGCATCACCCTAGAGGACACGACCAGTCAAGCAGAGCAATGATCAAACGAGCCATCATCAGCGGAGGAGGAACGGGAGGACATATCTTCCCTGCCCTAGCCATAGCCGACGCCCTAAGACGTCGCAACCCAGAGGTCGAGATCCTATTCGTTGGAGCTGAGGGGCGTATGGAGATGACCCGCGTACCTGCCGCAGGGTATCGCATCGTCGGGCTTGC
>JBGYQR010000230.1:0-9166 GCA_041839075.1 Porphyromonas sp. | reverse complement strand
TTCTGTCTATTCGAGGGTCTGCAATGAGGCGAAGGCTTCTTAGTAGTTCGGGGTACATGAGGATAAATTTATTAGTGTGGGACATAAATCACATGTGCTAAGCACATACAAAGCTATGAATTTTTAATGCGTCAGCCCTGCGAAAACGGGAATCTCCCTTTCTACAAAAGCTATCCGTTAGACATATTGGTAATTGAACAGGATTTATTCCATCCCCCCCTCACGAGGACATGAACAAAGATAAAAACAGAGATTTGACGATCGATATGTTGCGAGGAGCGACTATGCTGTATATTGTCTTTGTGATACATGGATTGTGCTGGCTAGGATACCTCCCTACTCTTTCCAAGTCATTTTCGGCCTTGCTCTTTGAGATGCCTTTGATTTTCTATATCTCTGGCGCCTCTTTACATTTTTCTCCACCAGGACGGTTGACACAAGTATGCCGATCACGCCTATTGAGAGTCTACCTCCCCTACCTCATTTGGGCTATCGTCACCATCCCTCTTTTGTATCTCAAGGGAGACATCGGCGCAGACATCATCAACCTCCTCAGTGGTCGAGAAGCTCCATCACTGAAGCCCCCATTCTTTTCTCAGATGTGGTTCATTTGGCCTTATTTCCTCGTATCAATTTTAGGCGTTTGGCTATACAAGGCTTATCAGCGTTGGCATACCCCTTTCCTAATTGCTTACTCTGGGACAGTCATTGTTGCCATATTTGCGTTAGATCATTTGGCTCTAAATCTGCCAATGGAGCGCCTAGGCAGAGAGGTATTGGGATACTCGCTATTCTACGTCTTTGGATTTTCGTACAAACGCTTCCCAAGGCCTGAAGCCCGAAAGACCTCTCGATACATCTATGCATATGCTCTACTACTCGCCTTAGCCTCAGCCGGATATATCCTTTGTCTCACTGTGGGAGATTACCCCTGGGCCACTCAACTCAACAAATTTCCGCCCAACCTCTCCTTTATCTTTTTCGGCTTCATCCCCCTCATAATTTTATCCTATGTCATCCATCAAATCTCAATCCCATACTCTCGGGTACTTGATTTTGCTAATAGGTATGGCATGGAGATGTTTCTCTACCAGAGCTACTCGTTTTTGGGCTTTGCTGTATTGATACTCCCTCACGTAGAGCGCTTACCCATGTGGAGCCAATACCTCATGCTCTGTACTTTTATCGCTATTTCCCTATGTCCAGCATCAGTCCTGGCGAGTAGAGTGGGTCAAGCGATACGTCAGCGCATAGAACTCTATCAACCAAAGAAATCATGATAAAAAAGATAACATCCTATTGCATTGAGAGAACTCTCGTCATCATCCTCACCATTCTGGTTGGAGTGATAGTACTTTGGTCTTGGTACAAACCTCTTGATTACAACGATTTTTCTCTCGGAGACTGGCTCATAAACTACCAAGGGGGATTTGTGCGCCGAGGGCTGTTTGGGGAGATATTGTGGCAAGTCTACCAATGGGAACCCTATCCAGTCAGGACATTTTTGACTGCCTTTCAGACTATCTGCTTTGCAACCTTTGCTCTGTTGATGTACCGCATCTTCCTGCATCAACGATGGAGCTTACTCCCCCTGCTACTCCCCTTTGTTTGTGCCACATTCCCACTACTGGAGTATCGTAGAGATTTCTTGATGCTTCTCTTCTGCTATGGCGTTTACAATCGCTTTTTTCACTTTCTATCGACCAGGGACAAAAGCTCGATGGTTTTGGTGCAAGTGCTAATCGTCCTGTCCATCCTACTCTACGAACCTATCTTCTTCGTGATGGTGCCTGTATTGATTTGGCTCTATCTGCAGCATCGGTGGGAGATCGGAGATCAACTTTGGCAGCGCTTGTGGCGGACTGGAGTAGTGTTTGCCCTACCAATAGCAACGATGGGGGTCGTCTGCTTATTCAGTGGCTCTCCAACCACTGCTGACTCTATCTATGCCTCCTGGGACTCATTATTCTCAGGGACCTCTGGTGCCATCGACTTTTTGAAGAAGACCAATGCAGATGTCATGAAGTATCATCTAACGATGAATTTCTATTACAGAGAGGGATTTGTATGGATTGCCTCTTTGTGCGCGTTAGCATTTCTCTTCGCTTGCTCCGTCTTCCTGACAATCCAGGTCCCCACTGTACAGCATGATCAGCGTAGACTAGGCAACAATACCCACTCCCGATCGCTAGGAGGAGTGATGCTTTTTCAACTAGTTATGATGCTCCCCATGTTTACCGTCTTATCCTGCGATTATGGACGGACTATTCCCTACTGCATGTACACAACATTCATGTTGGTGCATTTGATGGATCGGTATCAATTAAGGTTTTCTCTGCCCTGGCTAGGCTCTTGTGTACTAGATGCTGGGCGGACTCTGAAGAATCGCTATCCTGCCTTGAGTAGCCCTTGGCTGTATTTCTCGATCGTTTTGCTCACTCCCATGCGTTCCCATTTCTGTCCACATCCTCTAGACAACGTGGTTGGACGTTGGATTGAATGGATCACGATATATCTCCTCTAACTTATGGTACGCCACTTCCTATCTCTGCTACGCCTACATCAATGGGTCAAGAACACCTTCATTTTCCTTCCCCTTTTTTTCGGAGGTAAGCTTTTTGACTTTTGGACAGGCTGGTTACCCTCTCTCATAGCTTTCGTGGCCTACGGGTTCGCGGCCAGCGCTATTTATTGCTTCAATGACATTCATGATGCCGAGAGCGATCGCTTACATCAAGAAAAGCGTAAGCGCCCCATAGCCAGTGGCGCGGTCTCTCCTATACAAGCGTACACCTTGATGGGGGTGAGTATAATCTCTGCCTTTGCTATGCTTGGATTTGGCTGGGTACTCGGAGCCATAGGCACCCAAGAGGTGCTTGGTGCCACTGGACTCATCGCTCTATACCTTGTCATGAATGTCGCCTATTGCCTTCGCCTCAAGCATATTGCTGTGATTGACGTTTTTATCATCGCAACGGGATTTGTCCTGCGTATCTTTGTCGGAGGCCAGACCACAGGGATAGAACTATCACAATGGATCGTGCTGATGACCTTTTTGTTAGCTCTATTTTTGGCTCTGGCCAAGCGTAGAGACGATGCTGTAACCTACGAAGGTACAGGCGTCAAGGCAAGGCCCAATGTTAATCGATATAGCGTTGTATTTCTCAATCAGTGCATCTCCATTGTGGCGACTATGACGATGATGTGCTACATCATGTACACCGTCTCAGAGGAGGTAACGGCTCGATTGGGCAGTAGGTATCTATACGTCACGGCGATCTTTGTACTACTAGGCTTCATGCGCTACCTTCAGCTCACGATCGTTGATGCTAGTAGTGGCAACCCTAGCAAGTTGCTACTGAGCAATAGGTTCTTGCAATGCTGTGTTGTTGGTTGGATCTTGACCTTTGCTTTCTTCCTATATTTCTAATCTCGGAGTCAATGAACAAACGCCTCATTGCTGCCTTTGATTTCGATGGGACGCTAATCGAGGGAGACACTCTTCTACTATTCATTCAATATGCTCGAGGAAAGTGGAGGTTTTACAAGACCTTTGCCCTATATAGCCCATTGTTGATACTAATGAAGTTAGGGCTATACTCCAACGACAAGCTCAAAGAGCGCATCTTCAGATCTCTCTTTGCTGGGATGCCTTACACAGAGTTTGTGGCTTTAGGTAAATGTTTCGCCACTGAGATCGAGCGATATAAACTGCCCGATCGGATCGAGCGCCTTAACGAGCATCTTCGTATGGGGGCCACCGTCTACGTCATTAGTGCCAGCATCTACGAGTGGGTGCAGCCTTGGTGCGCGTTGCAGGGGGTTCACGACGTACTGGCTACGCGCGTAGCTGTAGATCACAGAGGGAGATTGACGGGCTACTTCGCCTCGCCTAACTGCTACGGAGAGGAAAAGGTTCGTCGTCTACTATCAGTAGAGCCACAGCGCGCGGAGTACTATCTATACGCCTATGGAGATAGTGCCGGCGATCATGCGCTCTTGGCCTTTGCAGACGAAGGACATCTATTCTAGCTCCGTTAGCTCGATGTCCTTCGTCTGCAAAGGCCAAGAGCGCATAGTCACCACGATAGAGATGCACTGGTTGAGGCATTGATGTAGGCGTAGTAGGGGGAGGAAATGCTATCTTTGCAACATCGACTAAGCAAGAGATACGAAGATGATTACCGTAGAGCGTTACCACGATATTAGTATGGGCCATCGGGTTGTGGGGCACGAGAATAAGTGTCGCCACCTACACGGGCACAACTACCGCATCCACTTCACCTGTACGGCTAGTGAGCTGGATGCCCTGGGGCGTGTTATCGACTTCGGGGTCATCAAAGAGCGCCTCTGCCTCTGGCTCGAGCGTGAGTGGGACCACCGCATGATGGTTTGGAGTGAGGACCCCCTGCTCGAGGGACTTCGCGCCCTGGTGCCCGAAGACCTCGTCGTCGTCCCCTTCAACCCCACGGCCGAGCAGATGGCTATCTACCTCACCGAAGAGGTTGGCCCCCGTGAGCTCGAGGGTACGGGCGTTCGCCTCGTGGGCGTTCGTATCGAAGAGACGCGCAAGTGTAGCGCCTCCTACACGCTCTAGTGCTCCGAGCGCTCACTAGGGCCATTCCCCCCTCCTAGACATAAGCCCCAGCCCACCATCATCCTACGGGACGATCGGTGGGCTGGGGCTTATGTCGTCTTAGAGCGCCTTGGCTATTGCGCCGAGGGGGCGCTCGCTGGGGTGCGTCTAAGCACCATCGCCGTACGCGCTGGCAGGTAGAGGGCGACGGGACAGAGAGCATCCTGACAGACGCCACTTGGGCAGAGCGCATGATGCTGCACCGAGGGGTCTACCAGGCCATGACCACCGTAGCAAGGGCTGTCGGTGTCGAGTACCGTTTGGTAGACGCCTTGGGGCAATGCGATCTCGTAGTCGGGGAGCGACCGCGTGGGCGAGAAGTTGAAAACGAAGTACAGGTCGCCACGGCTATAACATAGCACCTGGTCGTCCTCGTGGGTATAGCGCAGAGAGAGCTCCTCCTCGGGTAGGCTGGGGGCTTGACGCAGGAGGTCGATCATCGCCTTGTCCCAGGCCAGCAGGTCGCTGTACAGCAGGTCGGCGTCCTGAGAGAGGCTCCACTGACGGCGCGCATAGTGATACGACCAGCCGTTGCCCTCGCGGGGGAAATCGATCCACTCGGGGTGGCCAAACTCATTGCCCATGAAGTTGAGGTACCCCCCATTGGTCGTCGTCGAGGTGATGAGCCTAATCATCTTGTGTAGCGCCACGGCTCTGTCGATAGAGAGATTGCGGTGGCGCTTGCTCATGTGCTCGTACATCTCGGCATCGGCCAGGCGGAAGATGAGGGTCTTGTCGCCCACCAGCGCCTGGTCGTGGCTCTCGGCATAGCTGATGGTGCGCTCGTCTTGACGGCGGTTGGTGAGCTGATACCAGATGTCGCCAGGCTTCCAGTCTTCGTCGCGGACGTCACTCGCCAGGCGGATCCAGTAGTCGGGGATATTCATCGCCAGGCGGTAGTCGAAGCCAAAGCCTCCGTCTTCGATGGGGGCGGCCAGCCCAGGCATACCGCTAACCTCCTCGGCGATGGTGATGGCCTCGGGATAGAGCTGGTGGATGAGCTTGTTGGCAATGGCTAGGTAGGCCATCGCGTCGGCGTCCTGGTGCCCGTTGAAGTAGTCAGCATAGGAGGTGAAGGTCTCTCCTAGCCCGTGGTTGTAGTACAGCATAGACGAGACGCCATCGAAGCGGAACCCATCGAAGCGAAACTCCTCCAACCAGTACTTGCAGTTCGAGAGCAAGAAGTGCATCACGCTATTGCGCCCATAGTCGAAGCAGAGCGACCCCCAGGCGGGATGCTCACCTCTGGGACCCTCGTGGAAGAAGAGGGTACGCGACCCATCGTAGCGCCCTAGGCCCTCGACCTCATTCTTGACAGCGTGGCTGTGCACCAGGTCCATGATAACCTTGATGCCCATCCCATGGGCGGTGTCGATGAGACGCTTGAGGTCTTCGGGGGTGCCAAAGCGACTGCTGGGGGCAAAGAAGCTAGAGACGTGGTAGCCAAACGAGCCGTAGTAGGGATGCTCCTGTACAGCCATGAGCTGAATGGCATTGTAGCCCAGCGCCTTGACGCGGGGCAATACCTGCTCGGTAAACTCCGAGTAGCTACTGACCTTGCCCTCCTCGCTACTCATACCCACATGGCATTCGTATATAAGCAGGGGCTCCTCAGAGCGTCCTGGGCGCTCGTGCTCAAAGCTAAAGGGCACCTCGGGCATCCATACCTGTGCGCTGAAGATGTGGGTCTCCTCGTCCTGCACCACACGCCTAGCCCAGGCGGGGATGCGCTCGCCACAGCCTCCTTCCCATACGACAAAGAGGCGGTAGAGGTCGCCGTGCCCAAGGGCTGTGGGAGCGAGCTTAATCTCCCAACCGCCAAAGTCGTCGGTACGCCCTAGGCGCCATACATTCATCGGCGTCCAGTCGTTGAACGAGCCGATGAGGTACACCTCCTTGGCCGCAGGGAGATAGTCGCGCAAGATCCAGCGTCCGCCCTCGTCTCGGTGCAGGCCGTAGTGCAGATGACCGCTGGCAAACTCCACGAGGCTTATATCCCCTCCTCGGGTGAGGGAGCGCTCACGAGCATAGGTGTATTCGTGGCGCTTTTGGATACGCTCTTCGTAGGGCTTGAGCCAGGGATCGTGTTCTGTCAGTCTCATCATACCGGTGTGATATATATCTGTTTGTTTATTGTCATCATTGGTTGGGCGCCTTGAGGTTTAGGATGAGCGTCGAGGGCAGGCACTGAGCTAGTCCCTCTTGCTGATCAAAGGCGCGCTGCCATTCGCCCCAGCTAAGCACCAAGAGGTCGCACTGCTGGCAGAGCCCCTCGTGGCGATGCTCTGGGGTCTCTAGGAACAGGCTTTCCCCAGGATGCAGGGCGAGCTCCTCACTCTCTAGGGGGGAGTCTGTGGCGATCTGCACGAGTAGGGTGGCACCATTGTTGTCGGCCAGGCGACGGGCATAGCTCAGAAGCCCGCGGTCGCTCTCGGCATACAGGCGCACCAGGATGTGGCTAGGCTGATTGTAGTCCTTGCCCAGCAGGATAGCCACCGAGCAGGGCGCGTGCTTGATGAAGTAGCGCATCTTGTCTCTGAGCAGCATTCGGATCGAGAGCAGCGTCTCGGTCGCCGAGAGTGCGCCACCGCCGACCCTGCTACTGAGGTGGCGGTGCAGGTGGCTGGCTTGTTGGCCGGCCGTGTCTTGACTGAGGCGCAGGCCAGCTCCGACGATGAGCAGGTTGTACTGCTCGCGCCGTAGCTTGTCTACGATGAGGGTCTCGACCTCAGAGCTGATGAGGTGCTCGGTCTCGATCGAGAAGCCTTGTCGCTGAGCTTCGTCTAGGATGGGGAGGAAGTTGTCCTCATAATACTTCTCGGCATCGACGGTGCTGATGTCTTCGTCGGCCGTGATGTGTACGGCCGTGAGCTTGGGACATTCCGTGCCACGACGCAGTAGCTGGTAGCCCAGGCGCGAGAGGGCTAGCCCCGTGCTGGGGCGACCAAAGGAGATGAGCGCTTTGTAGTCGTGGCGCTCTAGGCGGGTCTTGCGCTGACGGCGCTTGTCTTGCCAGGTGTTGATGGCCTTGATGGCCTGTATCATCGGCATGGTCATCACGGTGGTGATGACGGTCATCAGCACCAGGACGACATACAGGCGAGGCGATAGGATCCCCATCTCGAGCCCGATGGCCAGCACCACCAGTTCCATTAGGCCACGGGTGTTCATCAAGGCGCCGAGGTATAGGCTATTGCGTGGGGTCTCGCCCGTGGCGCGCGCCGAGATATAGGTACCCCCTACCTTGCCGACGATGGCAATGAGGGTAAAGAGCCCCAGCATCCACCACATATCCACCCCGTCGATGAGCGAGAGCTGAGTCTGAAGGCCACTAGAGACAAAAAAGAGGGGGAGGAAAAGTAGCAGCGAGACATCCTCGACCTTGTCGGTGATGACCTTGCGAAACGAGACATCCTCGGGCATCACGAGCCCTAGGACAAAGGCGCCAAAGAGGGCGTGCATGCTCAGGAGCTCGGTAACCCAAGCAGAGAGCAATAGGAGCAAAAATATCACCCCCGTCAGCGTGTGGCTGATGACCTCGGTATTGTCGTAGACCTTGCCCGCCACACGGAAGATCGGGCGTATGATGCCAAACATCACCTGCAGGTAGAGGGCAAAAAAAGCCAGGTTGTAGACCATACTCAATAGGCTACCACTCTGGCTGATGGCGATGATACCAGCAAGCATGATCCAGACCGTAATGTCGCTAGCGGCTGCCGTAGCTAGTGAGAGCTGTCCCAGGGGCTTGCGGTGCATGCCACGCTCCTGGACGATACGCGCAAGCACAGGAAATGCCGTGATGCTCATAGCGATCCCGACAAATAGGGCAAAGGCCAGGAAGGTCGTCTGCCCCGTGGCGTATTGCTCGTAGACATAGTAGCTCACGGGCAGAGAGAGGGCAAAGGGGACGAAGATGCCCGCGTGGCTGATCACCAGGCTCGAGACCAGGCGCCTCTTGATGTCGGAGAGGCGTAGCTCCATACCGACGACAAACATGAAGAGGATGAGTCCAAAATTGCTCAGGAGCTGAATGTTGCCCAGGCTAGAGGCGGGAAACAGCGCCTGGAACACTTCGGGGAAGAAGCGCCCCAAGAGCGAGGGGCCGAGCATGATCCCGGCGCAAATCTCCCCGATGACGGCCGGTTGCCCAATACGGCGAAAGAGCGCGCCTACCGTACGAGCTACGACCAGGATGACCAGGATCTGCAAGATCAACAGTCCGATGGTGCTGGATAGATGATGCTCGACACTCTCTCGGAAGATGCCAAAGGCCTCGCCCAGTCCCCCAGCCGTCTGGGCAACCTCCGAGGGGTAGCGCTCTGCCCCTAGATGAGTAACATAGCCTATGCCCCCAGCAAAGAGGAGGAAGAGCAGGGCATAGCATATCAGAGGAGTATATCGTTGCTTCGTCTTCATCAGTTTCCTACGTCCCTCTCTAAGAGAGGGGATACCTAGGCTCAAAGATAGGTATTCTTACTGAATTTATTAAATACCCCTCTGACGTGTTACTTCACCCGAGATCAGCGAGAG
>JBGYQR010000229.1:0-4148 GCA_041839075.1 Porphyromonas sp. | reverse complement strand
TGGTTGCCCGACGAGCACCCCACTAGGAGTATACCAGCCATGGCGAGGCTGGCAAGCGAAATCGTTCTTTTTAGCATAGGTATATAATCTACTATATGTGGTATCCTTGTCTATGTCGTACCTGGAGAGACGCACCCAAAGGGGGTGTCTAAGAAGAGCACCCCACCCGCATCGCAACCTATTCCCAAGGCACGCCTTATCTACGTTAAACACCCGAGAGCCAAAAAGGTTTAACCGCCCTCCCCTCGCCCCCACTCCATCCCTGGATCAAGGGGGCTCACCCCCCCTCCCCCAAACGCCCCGACCTAGAGCCCCGAGGCGATCCAACTTAGAGCCCCGAGGCGATCCAACTTAGAGCCCCGAGGCGATCCAACTTAGAGCCCCGAGGCGATCCAACTTAGAGCCCTGAGGCGCCCGACAAGGGCGCAAAAAAACGCCTCCCTCAGCGCCCCAAGAGGAGCTACTGAGGGAGGACGATAAAGCACCCGAATGAAGATATGTTTGTTGAGGTTGCCGTTTGAGAGCGGGTGCTAGATGATGCCCAAGGCAAGGGGTTACTGCTCTAGCCTGCGTATCATAGCTGGGATGATTTGGTGCAAATCACCTACGATGGCCAGGTCTGCTACCCCCATGATGGGAGCGTAGCGGTCTTTGTTGATGGCGATGATATACTCCGACTCTTCCATCCCTGCCAGGTGCTGGATCGCACCCGAGATACCACAGGCCATATAGAGGTCGGGGCGAACCGTCTTGCCCGTCTGCCCGACCTGCCTTTCGTGCCCTAGGAGCCCTTCGTCTACAACGGCTCGGCTGGCCGACACTTCGCCTCCGATAAGTCCTGCGAGTGCCTGGAGCTTACTCAACCCCTCACCAGTACCGATGCCACGCCCTCCGCTCACAAGTACCTTGGCCTGCGTGATATCCACAGCCTGCTTGTCCGAGGGGACGACGGCCTTGAGACGCACGCGCCCCGAGCCAGCGGGGAAGGGTAGCGTGATGCGCTCCAGCACCCCTGGGGAAGGATGTCGAGAGGAGCTACGTCGCATCACCCCTGGGCGTACCGTAGCAATCTGAGGTCGATGTTCCTTGCACAAGATGGTGGCGCAGAGGTTGCCTCCGAAGGCTGGTCGGGTCATCATCAAATGGCCATCATCCGCAAGGTCTAGTTGGGTGCAGTCGGCCGTTAGCCCCGTCATCAATCGCGCCGAAAGCCTCGGTCCGAGGTCGCGCCCCAGAGTCGTCGCTCCTAGCAACACGATCTCGGGTCGCTTGAGCTCGATGATCTGAGCGGTAGCATAGGTATAGGGCTCTGTGAGATAGTGCGACAGCTCGGGAGCATCGACGAGGATAACCCTATCGGCGCCCGAGGCAAAAAGCTCATCTGCTAGATGCGCTACGTTGTGCCCCAGCAGTAGAGCCGAGAGCTCGACGGCGCGCTCGTCGGCCAGCTGACGTGCCTTCGTCAGTAGCTCATGCGCTACGCTGGCGACAAGGCCTCCACGTTGCTCGGCTAGGACCAGGATGCCTTGATAGTCTGATATATTCATAGTCTTGTCGTTGGGTAATTTGGCTTAGATGATGAAGCGCTCCTTGAGCTTAGCGATGATGAGCTCAGCAGCCTCGTCGGCCGTCAGCTCATCGATGAGTTGGCCCGTGGCCTTGGCGCCTTTGGTAAACGAGCGCCCCACTCGCGTGGGAGAGCCCTTGAGCCCTACATAGGCTTCGTCCAGGACGAGGTGCTCGCTCGTCCATCTTGTAATAGGCCTGGAGTAGCACTCCATCATCCCCCTGACGCTCATGTAGCGGGGTTTGTAGCCCGAGGCCAAGATGGTAAGCACGCAAGGCATATCAACCTCCAGTATCTCACGCCCCTCTTCCGTAGCCCTATACACCTCGAGCGTACGCTCACCCGTGAGCTCGACCTGCTCGACATAGGTTACCTGAGGCAGATCCAAGTGCTCGGCTATCTGAGGTCCGACCTGGGCTGTATCGCCATCTATGGCCTGGCGCCCTGTGATCAGAAGGTCTATCTCTAGGTTGCGCAGAGCTGCTGCCAGCGTGTACGATGTGGCCAGAGAGTCCGATCCCCCAAACTTACGATCGCTCAGCAAGATGGCCTCGTCAGCCCCCATCGCCAGGGCTTCTCTGAGGACGGCCTCTGCCTGAGGGGGCCCCATAGTGATGACGGTAACGTGGGCGCCGTAGCGGTCTTTGAACCTCAGCGCTTGCTCCAGCCCTCCCTTGTCGTCGGGGTTCATGATGCTGGGGACGCCATCACGGATGAGTGTACCCTTGACGGGGTCTATCTTGATCTCGGTGGTATCGGGTACTTGCTTGATACAAACGACTATTCTCATACTAGTGCTAGGTTTACTTAAAGAGGTGAGAGGATATAACGATACGCTGCACTTCGCTCGTCCCTTCGTAGATCTCGGTAATTTTGGCGTCGCGCATCATGCGCTCGATGGGGTACTCGCGCATATAGCCATACCCCCCATGAAACTGCACAGCCTTGTTGGTCATCCGTACAGCGACCTCGGCAGCCATGAGCTTAGCCATAGCCGAGTCGATGGAGTATGGGAGCTTGTTGTCTTTTTTCCACGAGGCGGCACGCACCAGAAGGCGCACGGCCTCAATCTCGCTATGCAGATCGGCGAGATGAAACTGGGTGTTTTGAAACTGGGCGATACGCTTGCCAAACTGCTTGCGCTCCTTGGTGTATCGGATGGTCTCATCCAGGGCCCCCTTAGCAATGCCCAGCGCCTGGGAGGCGATACCTATGCGCCCGCCGTCGAGCGTTTTCATCGCCACCTTGAAGCCCCCACCCTCGGCACCGAGCATATTCTCTCGGGGCACGATACAGTCCTCCATAATGATCTCGCAAGTAGCAGAGCCACGTATGCCCATTTTCATCTCCTTCTTTCCGACCCGAAAGCCAGGCCTATCGCTCTCGACAATGAAGGCGGTAATCCCCTTGGTACCCTTGCTCTTGTCGGTCATGGCAAAGACAATATAGACGTCGGCATACTCGGCATTGGTGATGAATATCTTGTTGCCATTGAGCACATAGTGATCCCCGTCGAGGACGGCTGTCGTCTGCTGGGCAGCAGCATCCGTACCAGCATTGGGCTCCGTTAGGGCAAAGGCTCCTATCCACTCGCCCGAGCATAGTTTGGGGAGGTAGCGCATGCGTTGCTCCTCTGTCCCATGCTCGTAGATAGGCGCACAGCACAGCGATGTATGCGCCGAGAGCACCACGCCCGTCGTGGCGCAGACCTTGGAGAGCTCTTCGACGGCCATGGAGTATATCTGATTGGTCCCTCCGGCTCCTCCGTACTGGGTAGGGAACGGGATACCCATCAGCCCAAGACGCCCCATATGCCTAACGGTCTCTATCGGATAGCGCTCCTCGGCATCGATGGCCATCGCCAGAGGTTTGACCTCTCGCTCGGCAAAGGCGCGTATCATATCCAGGAAAAGCAACTCCTCTTTGCTTTGGCTAAAATCCATAGTTGTATGTAGATGATTGGTGATGTCCTAAGAGTTAGTAGGCCCATATCTCCTCGTCGCTAGGCTCGTGGATACGCTCAGAGAGCGGAGCTATACGCGAGATGTTGAGCAGGTGCTTGTAGGTGAAGTTTTCGGAGATCGAGTTGTTGCCCCACGACCCACAACCCAAAGTATTGGTGACGGCGAGACCATTGCGTATATGCCCGCCCGCCGTCGTAGCACTCGGTGCATTGACCACAAGGCGCGAGACGGTCAGTTCGCTACCGGCCAGGATGATATGAACTTGGTTGTTGGAGTGGATGGCCGCTGTATGTCCATTGCCCTCGTGGGCGAGGTTGGCTCGGGCTATCGCTACCCCCTCCTCAAAGTAGTCGTAGGCCAGGACACACATCACAGGACACATCTTCTCCTTACAGATGACATCTTCGGCTCCGACACCTCTGGCCTCGACCATCAGCACTCTCGTCTCTGGGGGGATGGTGATACCTGCCCGCTCGGCGATGAAGGCTACGCTCTGCCCTACGACCTCTTTGCACAAGAGCCCCTCCTGAAATATGGCTGCACGTACCCGGTCGCCCTCCTCTCTGGTACAGAAGTATGCTCCCGCCTGACGAAAAGCCCGATAGACCTCCTCGTGG
>JBGYQR010000228.1:0-4918 GCA_041839075.1 Porphyromonas sp. | reverse complement strand
TCTACCCGATGGCACGATCACGACCTATACGCAGGGCAACTTCACCGACCTCTGTCGCGGCCCTCACCTGCCCAATATGGGCTATATCAAGAGCGTTAAGCTCCTCAGCGTAGCCGGTGCCTATTGGCGTGGTGATGAGAAGCGCAAGCAGCTGACGCGTATCTATGGCATCACCTTCCCCAAGAAGAAGATGCTCGATGAGTACCTCCAAATGCTGGAGGAGGCCAAGAAGCGCGACCATCGCAAGATCGGCAAGGAGCTACAACTCTTCGCCTTCTCGCAAAACGTTGGCTCGGGTCTCCCCCTTTGGCTCCCTAGAGGAACACAGCTTCGACTACGCCTGGAGGAGTTTCTCAAGCAGATACAAAAGCGCTTTGGCTACCAGCAGGTGATGAGTCCTCATATCGGTAGCAAGCAACTCTACATCACCTCGGGACACTGGGCCAAGTATGGAGCCGACTCGTTTCGCCCCATCACCACGCCCCAGGAGGGAGAGGAGTTTATGCTCAAGCCGATGAACTGCCCTCACCACTGCGAGATCTTCAAGACCCTCGGCCCACACTCCTATCGCGATATGCCTCTGCGCCTAGCGGAGTTTGGGACAGTGTATCGCTATGAGCAAAGTGGAGAGCTACACGGGCTAACCCGAGTGCGTGGCTTTACGCAAGATGACGCCCACCTATTCTGTCGCCCAGACCAGATCAAGGAGGAGTTTTGCAAGGTTATGGATATTATCTTCATTATCTTCAAGGCTCTTGACTTCAGCAACTTCGAGGCTCAGATTTCGCTCCGAGACAAGGTCAATCGAGATAAGTATATCGGTAGTGAAGAGAACTGGGAGCGTGCCGAGCAAGCCATCATAGAGGCCTGCCAGGAGAAGGGGCTTCCCGCCATCATCGAGTATGGCGAGGCGGCGTTTTATGGCCCTAAGCTCGACTTCATGGTCAAGGATGCCCTCGGACGTCGCTGGCAGCTCGGGACTATACAGGTAGACTACAACCTGCCCGAACGCTTTGACCTGGAGTACACCGGCGAAGACAACAAGAAGCATCGCCCCGTGATGATACACCGCGCTCCCTTTGGATCGATGGAGCGCTTTGTGGCAGTGCTGATCGAGCACACCGCGGGCAAGTTCCCCCTATGGCTAACGCCCGACCAAGTGGTGGTGCTACCTATCAGCGAGCGTTTCAATGACTACGCCCAGCAGGTGGCCTCTCAGCTCAACCTCGCCGACATCCGCGTACAGGTCGATGACCGCAACGAGAAGATCGGTCGCAAGATCCGCGACAACGAGCTCAAGCGCATCCCCTACATGCTGATCGTGGGAGAGAAGGAGAGCGAGCTCGGAGAGGTGAGCGTGCGCAAGCAGGGCGAGGGTGATGTAGGTTCGATGAAAATTAGTACCTTTGCCGAGCTTGTGCAGGCAGAGGTGAATAGTCAGCTCAATGCCTGGGAAGCAGAGACTTCGGTATAAATAGACAACTCAAGATAACTACAACCCAATCGCCAGAGGGCTTTGAGCCCAGGCTATTATTCGTTTGCTGAATGGCAGTAGATAACAAACTAAAATTTCAGTATCGCACCAACCTAGAGATCCGTTCTCGTGAGGTGCGACTGATTGGAGACAACGTGGAGGAGGGCATCTACTCAGTACAAGAGGCCCAGCGTATAGCCAATCAGCTAGAGCTAGACCTCGTAGAGATCTCTCCCAATGCCACTCCACCTGTATGTCGAGTTGTAGACTATCAGAAGTTTATATACCAGCAGAAGAAGCATCAGAAGGAGCAGAAGGCTAAGGCTGTCAAGGTTGTCGTCAAGGAGATCCGCTTTGGCCCCCAGACTGACGACCACGACTACAACTTCAAGCTCAAGCATGCCAAGAGCTTCTTCGAGGAGGGCGCTAAGGTCAAGGCCTATGTATTCTTCCGTGGTCGTAGTATCGTCTTCAAGGAGCAGGGCGAGACCCTGCTAGCGCGCTTTGCCGCCGACCTGGAAGACTATGCCAAGGTCGATAGCAAACCAGTCTTGGAGGGCAAGCGTATGATCATGATGCTCTCGCCCAAGAAAGCTGGCGGAAGCAAGAAGTCCAAGGCTACCAGCGACGAAGACGCCTCTGCTGACGAAGACTAATAGATAAAGCGAAACTGGCCGCCGCGCATAGGCTGCGTGGGTAGCCGGAGTAAAGTATAACAACTATTCAATACAACTAAAATGCCTAAACAAAAGACTAACTCCAGTGCTAAGAAGAGATTTACTCTCACTGGGTCAGGTAAGATCAAGCGTAAGCACGCCTTCAAGCGCCACATCCTGACGAAGAAGAGCAAGAAGCAGAAGCGTCGCCTCACTCACTTCGGGCTCATCGCTCGTGTGGATGTGAAGGAGGTTAAGGAACTGCTCCGCCTCAAGTAATCTTCGCCACCTCGAGCAAGAAGACGAGTTTATTCACGGTTTTAAGTAACAGAGAGGTTAGCCGCAAGAGATGCCCGTAGGCGGGCGTCCGCTACCAATCAAAATCAATCAACATTATGCCAAGATCAGTCAATCACGTAGCTTCACGTGCCAAGAGAAAGAGAATTCTGAAGCTCACGCGTGGGTACTATGGTGCCCGCAAGAACGTATGGACCGTAGCCAAGAATACTTGGGAAAAGGGTCTGACGTACGCTTTTCGCGATCGTAAGAACAAGAAGCGTAGCTTCCGCGCTCTATGGATACAGCGTATCAACGCCGCTGCTCGCCTAGAGGGAATGTCTTACTCACGCCTAATGGGTGCTCTACACGCTGCTGGTATCGAGATCAACCGTAAGGTGCTCGCTGACCTAGCCGTTAATCATCCCGAGGCTTTCAAGGCTATCGTAGCCAAGGTTAAGTAAGAAGCTATATCACATAGACTCTAGACGTGGCGCTACTCCTCCGCTTAGGAAGGGTAGCGCCACTCGCTTTTGGTGCGGAATGCCTCTAGGCTAGCCCCTCTAGCCCAGGATATATACAAAGCCTCTCCCCTTGAGCCTAAGCGTAGTATTGTGCTTAGACTCAAGGGGAGAGGCTTTATAGGCAGGAGGACTAGTCCGTGATAACGATGAGGAAGTAGCTCTTCTTACCCTTTTGCACCAGGAGGAAGCGGTCAGCGATGAGGTCGGCGGTAGAGACCATTTGCTCGTGGTCGGTGAGCTTCTCCTTATTGAGGCTTACGCCCGAGGCTGCCACGAGCTTGCGCATCTCGCCCTTGGAGGGGAAGATAGGAGCCTTGTCGGTCAAGAGGTCGATGGCCCTGATCCCAGCGCTCAGCTCAGCGCGCGTGAGCTCGTACTGAGGCACTCCCTCAAATACACTTAGCACCATTCCCTCGGGTAAGCTCTGCAACTGCTCCTTGGTACCTTGCCCGAAGAGGATCGCTGAGGCAGACACCGCCGCCTGGTAATCTTCTCGGCTATGCACCATGACGGTAATCTCCTCGGCTAGACGCTTTTGTATTGGCCTTAGGTGGGGAGCAGCTGCCTGCTCGGCCTCTAGAGCCAAGATCTCGCTCTCCTCAAGGCTGGTAAAAATGCGGATATAGCGTGCCGCATCGGCATCGCTAACGTTGAGCCAAAACTGATAAAAGGCATAGGGCGACGTCCTCTCTGGGTCGAGCCATACGTTGCCACTCTCGGTCTTGCCAAACTTGCCTCCGTCGGCCTTGGTGATCAGGGGGCATACTAGGCCATAGGCTTCGCCCCCGTCTTTGCGACGGATGAGCTCTGTACCAGTCGTGATATTGCCCCACTGGTCGCTACCCCCCATCTGCAACCGAGCGCCCTCGTGGCGGTAGAGGTGCAAGAAGTCGTACCCCTGCAATAGCTGATAGGTAAACTCTGTGAACGACATCCCCTCGCCCTCTCCGCTCAGACGTTTCTTGACGGAGTCTTTGGCCATCATATAGTTTACGGTAATATGCTTGCCTATATCGCGAATAAACTCCAGGAAGCTGAACTCACGCATCCAGTCATAGTTATTCACGAGCTTGGCAGCATTGGGCGCATCGCTCTCGAAGTCGAGAAACTTAGCGAGCTGCTTCTTGATACCCGCTTGGTTCTTGGCGAGCGTCTCCTCATCGAGGAGCTTGCGCTCGGCACTTTTCATCGAGGGGTCTCCGATCATCCCAGTGGCACCACCAATGAGCGCGATGGGGCGATGCCCACAGCGCTGGAGGTGCCGTAGCATCATCACGCCCACGAGGTGTCCAATATGTAGAGAGTCGGCCGTAGGGTCTATGCCCAGGTAGGCCGACACAAGCTCTTTGCTCAGCAACTCTTCGGCACCTGGGGTGATGTCGTGTATCATCCCGCGCCAACGAAGTTCTTCAACGAAATTCTTCATATACCTATATCTGATTATCTCCGTATATCACTTTTGCTCTGGCAAAGGTACAAAAAGCCTACCACCCCCCTATGGCACCCCTCTTGGAGCCTTAGCCTTAGAGCGAGGGAACGGCGCGCACGCCCTGCGTGGTAGGGGGTATCCGCCTGCTATCCTCCACGCCCTCCGCCTTCGCCTAAGCCCTCTCACCGTCCCCACTGCCGTGCACTGACAAGGCCCAAGGCATGAGCTCCAGGCTAGCGATAGCGGAGCTGCAAGGCCGTGTAGAGCTGGGTGCTATGTGGCGCGTGGCGATAGTGGTAGACGAACTGCAAGCCTAGGCTAAGCCGAGAGAGCAGACGCCCCTCCGCTACGGCCGAGAGGCGGTAGCCTCGACCATAGGCGAAGGTCGTGCTATACCACTGATGGAGCTTGGCCTCACTGAGATAGAGCCTATCATCCCAGTCTGCCACCTGGTAGTAGGTACCCGAGGCACGCAGGCGTAGCCAGGAGTTTTGCGGGGTGTAGTCTAGCCGCACGCCGAGGCTATACGCTAGCTCCGAGCTCCTCTCGGGGGTGCTGT
>JBGYQR010000227.1:0-4140 GCA_041839075.1 Porphyromonas sp. | reverse complement strand
ACTGCGAGAGAAAAGGCAGCAGCTCCACCAAGACAGCCCCTCGCTACTGGTGCGCTACCTGGTACGCATCCTGGATCGCAAGGAGATAACAGAGGAGTACCTACAATACCAGCTCAGTCAGTTTGAGAGCGATGCAGAGAGAGAGGTCAATGTACCTCGTATCCTCATCAAGGTGGGACCCGTACTGGGGCTCATTGGGACGCTCATCTCTATGTCTCCTGCCCTCGTAGGACTAAGCAGTGGCGACATCGAGAGCATGGCCTACAACATGCAGATCGTCTTTGCAACGACAGTCGTTGGACTCGTGATATGCCTGGTGGGCTTGATCACCCAGCAATACAAGCAACGTTGGTTTGCCCTCGACCTAGCTCGCCTCGAGTACGTCAGCGCCCAGCTCCTAGAGACACAAAAGCAAGAGCCATAGCCTATGAAACTCAAAGCGCGACGTAGGTCTTCGCTCCGTCAGAGCGAGGACGTAGACCCCTTGACGGTGGTGGTGAATCTGTTTGATGTGGCCATGGTGTTTGCCGTCTCTCTGATGGTAGCGATGGTGATGAATATGAATATGTCTGAGTTCTTTGGCTCGGAGGAGTTTTCGGTAGTGAAAAACCCCGGCACAGACAAGATGGAGATCATCACCAAGCGGGGCAAGGAGATCGAGCGTTATACGCCCTCAGAGGACAAGACGAAAGTCTCCGGTAGCAAAGGCCGTAAGGTCGGCGTTGCCTACGAGCTCGAGGATGGGCGTATCATCTACCTCCCAGAGTAGGGTCGCCACCTTGGAGCGACAGGTCGCCTCGTCTCTAGCTCGCCACTCTCACCCTAGCGCTTGCTGGGGTACAACCTCCTAGAAGTATCCCCCTACGACTGCTATATAGAAACCTCGATTGGATCATCTCTCAAACTCATTTCGCTGAGGTCTTGCGTCGTAGGGGCTACTTCCCCTTCTTCTCTCTCTCAAACTTTACTTAATCATGACCAGTTACCCCAAGTGCTTACTACTCGTGGGCTCTATCCTAGCCCTCTCGACGAGTAGCCTGGCGCAAGACCTCAGAGGTAGGATCGTCGAGCAAGGCTCCTCGACCCCTCTGCAAGGTATGACCATCTTGCAAGACAACAAGGTAGTCGCTGTGAGCGACGCCCAAGGCTATTTTGCCCTAACGCCGGGCAAGCTCACAGAGCCCTACCGACTGACCATACGCGGTGTAGGCTATGAGGCCAGAACCATCCTCTGGCCTACCCAGGACAAGAGCCCCACCTTTGCCATGCGCCCGAGCATGGATTTCCTCGACGAAGTCGTTGTAACGACAACGCGCAAAGAGCGCTCGATCAAGGACGAGCCCGTCATCACCCACATATTCAGCGCCAAGCAGATCGAGAAGCTAGCCCCCACCTCTATACGTGATGTACTGATGAGCATCATCCCCGGGGTTCAGTTTGAGGAGCAGCGTGGTAGCAATGGGGCGACCCAGTCTATCCGCATCCAGGGTCTAGGGGGGAGCTACATCATGTTTCTCCTAGACGGAGAGCCACTGCCCTCCAAAAACGGGGAGACCATCCTCAAGCCTCGAGGAGGGCAGATCGACTTCTCGCGCATTGATGTAAACAACATCGAGCGTATCGAGTACTTGCCTAGTGGAGGCTCTGTCCTCTATGGCTCCAACTCTATCGGAGGGGTCGTGAATATCATCAGCAAAAAGGCCAAAGAGCGGTTCTCCCTCCGAGTAGGGTCACGCCTAAGCACTCCTGGGGAGCAGCGCTACGAGGGCAATATCGGCATCAAGCGCGGAGGGCTAGATACGTACCTTAGCCTCACCCACCAAAGGCGAAGCCCCTACACGCTCTATGAGGGGAAGGCCTACGACAACTTTGGGCAGGTCATCAAAGACAGCCAGGGGCTAGCAGACTCTACCACCAAGGTCCAGTCGCCTAGGAGCCAAACCTGGCTGGCTAGCCTTAGCAGCAATTACCAGGTACACAACCGGCTACGCCTACGAGGAGGCATCAATGCCTCGAGCAACATCCTCTACCTGCGCAACGAGACCCGTGAGCAACGTACCAACTCCTACGACAACTACTCGCTGGGGGGTCGCCTAGGAGGGCAGTACCAGATCGCCCAAGGGCATACCCTAGACCTCAGCACCTCTCTCGAGTATGCCAAGCGCGAGGAGGACGTCTATGACAAAGCCACCAAGACGACCTTCCTAAAGCCCGACTACCGCAACACCCTCTGGGTTGCCCGCCTCAACTATACCCTGGAATACAATCCACAGCATACGACGCTAGCAGGAGCTGAGTACACCCACGAGTATGGCCGTAGCCAATGGCTCGCGCAAAAAGATGGATATACGAGCCGCACCTCGACGGCATATATCCAGCACGACGCAAAATTCTTTGGCAACAAGACCCTCCTGAGCTATGGCCTGCGCTATGACCACAACAACACCTTTGGAGGCGCCCTGTTGCATCGTGCCTCTCTGATGCAAAAGGTGGGGGCTATTGACCTGCGCTTTCTGTACTCGGAGTCTTTCCGCTCACCGTCTTTTGTAGAGCGCTTCGGATATGTCGAAGACCCCTTTGGCTTTGGCGCCATCGCCGGGAATACTTCATTGAAGCCCGAGCGTAGCAGGCGCTACACCCTCCAGGCAGGCTACAACACGCGCACGCTAAGTCTATCGGCATCGGGATTCAAGGCTGATATTGAGAACCTTATCGAGACACGCAATGAGAGCGATGGCTCCAACAGGCTCCTCCTGCGCTATGCCAATATCGACAAGCGTGTGACCTACCTAGGGGCAGAGCTCATGGCGCGAGCCCAGTTTGCTTTTGGCTCATATATGCAGGCTTCGTATAGCTATACCAATAGCACCAGCCGTAGCGTAACCGACCAAGAGGGCAACAAATACAACACCTCGCTCGTGCGCCCACACGCCCTCAACCTCATGCTGGGGCATACCTTCGGCGGTAGACACTATACCCTGGATGTGAACCTATCGGGTAGGATGACCTCCAAGGTGGTCTATTACCAGGGCACCACTCAGACCGTACCCGCTGGCATCAAGACCATCACGGTCATCAACGCTCAGACGGGAGCGAAGACCACGTACTACGAGCGCCAGGAGGACGCATACAGCAACCTGCGTCTCTCCTCGTCGCTCAAGCTATATAGCGCCTACACGCTCCAGCTGGGTATCGACAACCTCCTAGACTACAAGCCCAGTGCCTCCAATTATAGCTCGGCCTTTACGGCCGGCAGGAGCTTCTTCCTAGCGCTCTATCTAGACCTCGACAAGCTGTGGCGCAAATCTAAGTAAGGCATAATCTCTCAAACTTTATATCCAACTCATTATGAACAAGAAAAGTATAGCATTGCTGCTCTCCCTGGTGGCAATACTACTCGGCGCTTGTGCTAAGGAGTCTCAACCTGGCGGAGCACCGCAACCCTCTGAGCCTCCTATCTCCTCGGAGCAGAGCGCTAAGCTAGGGCTCATCCCGACCTCGGGGGTCAATGCGGGGCGCCTGCACATCAAGGTCTCTCGCTCTACTGCACAGATGCTCAGCCAAGATCTGAGCAGTGGTGGTAGCAGTAATGGCCTGCGCTCATTTGACGGCTTGCTAGGTTCGGCGTTGCGCTCCATAGGCGCCACCGATCTAGAGCCCCTCTTCCCCATCGACCCTAGATGGGAAAAACGTATGCGCGCCGAGGGGCTAGACCAGTGGTACATCCTGCGCTTTGACAAGCGTACCGAGCTACGCTCTGCCGCCAGTAGCCTCATCGAGCTAGACGAGATCGAGCGCGTGGAGTCTTCGCATCAGATCCAAACCTTTGCTACCAAGGTTACCGAGCGTAGCCCCCGCTTGATGGCCGACGACGGCTCGGACAATGGGATGCCGTACAACGACCCTGGGCTCATCGACCAATGGCATTATAGCAACGATGGAGCTAGGCTCGAGAGAAGTGTTCGCGGGGCAGATATCAACCTCTTTGAGGCTTGGGCTATCGAGACGGGCAGACCCGAGGTCATCGTCTCTGTCGTCGATGGAGGTATCGACATCAAGCACGAAGACCTCAAGGACAACCTCTGGGTAAACAAAGGGGAAATCGCTGGCAACAACATCGATGACGACGGCAACGGCTTT
>JBGYQR010000226.1:0-13060 GCA_041839075.1 Porphyromonas sp. | reverse complement strand
GTCTGGTGGTATGGTACGTGGGCGGATACACCCACGGGATTGGACAGTGGATCTCGGCTATGCCTATTCGATCAGCAAAGCCCTGGCGGTCTATGCCCGTGGAGGATTCGTGCAGTCGTACAATTCGCTCAATGCCGATGTGCTGACCTTTTCGCTCGGTGGTAGCTACCGCACGGGCTTCTACAAAGGGGATCGGATGATGGCGAGCCTGCTGGCTACCCTCTCACTCGACAACCTCGGAGGCAAGTACCACTATGGCAAGACGGGGGCGGAGCACGACCTTCCTACCAGCGCAACCGCCTCCTTGGCTGTCTCTCTGCTGAAGAGGCAGAGCCTAACGCTCGGGGTGCGCGCCACCACCTTCCTCAAAGCAGATGGTGGCGAGCGCGCCACCATCCTGGGCGTGGGGGCGCAGTATCGCATTGGGAGGGTGCTCGCCCTACGAGGTGGCTATACCCATCAGAGCGACGTGGAGGTATGGAGCCTAGGGCTCGGAGCACGCCTGGGGCAGTGTCAGCTCGATGCTGGCTACGACCTCCACTCGGTGCGCGCCTTCAGCTACCTCCGCCTAGGCCTCAGCCTCGCCCTCTAGCTACCCGCTAAGGCGATACGCAATACCTACTTAATACGTCTTGAGGCCAGAGGTCGACAATCGACCTCTGGCCTCAAGACGTATTAACCTCCCCCTCCACCGATGGCTATAAGGCCATGGCTCCCCTCGTGGACTAGTCAATGTGTATACTTCCTTACTCCACCCGTCCCTATTCCCGTCTAGCCCTACCTGGAGCGTCCCACTGGATACGCCGGGCAAAAGAGGAGTGGGTACGCCCAATGACTTGGACATACCCACTCCTCTGTACTAGACGCTTATAATAGGCGCAACTAGAAGCTATACCCGAGACCGAGCATCAGCGTCGGGGATGAAGCCGCCTCTCGAGTGCCCTTGCGAAATGCTAGGTCACATTTGAGACCTCTCCACCTGACACCCAAGCCAGCAGTGTAGGCAGAGAGGCTATTGCCTCCTAGTTCGTACCCCACTCGTCCGAAAAACTTATCGTCGTAGCCATACTCTACGCCAAGGCCTCCGACAAAGAGCTGAGCCTCCTGAGGCAAGAAATAATACTGCGCGCCGAGCAATGCAGCCATAGAGCTCTTGCCCCCCACAGACGTATGGAGCGAAGCACCAAGGCGAGCCGCAGTAGGTAGCGCATACTCCGAGAGGCCTTCTTCGTAAGAGAGATAATACCCCAAGTCCGTAACCCGCGCCTGGATGTCTACCCTAGCCTGCCGACTACCAAGTCTAATAGCCCCGCGATACTGAGCCCCCAGGGAGACACTACCCGAGTAGGCAGACTGACCTATCCAGGATGTGATAAAGTTGGCCGAGACATGAGCAGAGAAACGCTCATTGATCCGATAGGCATACCCCAGGTCTATCGTCGAGTCAAAGGGGCGAACCTTCTCGGAGCCACTACCAACGACTTGATAAAAAGAGGTACCTCCCATCAGACGATAGCCCAACATCACGGCATGTCTAGAGCCAAGGCGATAGGCACCAGCAACATTGAGCTGCATGAGACGGCCATCGACGGCATCCATCTTGGGGTAGAGCTCAGAGGAGAAGTCTACACTCCACGCCTTGTCCGAGTAAAATATCGCCCCAGGAGCCGAATAGAGATACATCCCAGAGGCATCTCCCGACTGAACTGAGCCCAAAGCCGCAGAACGCATATCAGCATTAGCCTGCAATAGAGGTAGTGGACGACTGACCTGCCCCTCAGCAGCCAAGCTCAGAGAAAGGACAAAAGCCCCCACCAACAAAGATTTGATCTTCATATGATAGATAGACGAAGATTAGTGTTTAACAAATGAGCCCTTGTAGCTCCCCTTGGAAGTAGACACATGGATCGTATAGCTCCCCGAGGCCAAAGACGAGGTGTTCAGCTTAGCAAAACCGAGAGCCGATACACGTACCTCTTGACGCAAGAGTTGTTCGCCCCGTAGAGAGCCAATCGTTATGGTCGCACTAGTGATACCTGGGGCAAAGAGCATATTCAGATGACTTCTGACGGGCATCGGGAATAGCATCTTGACAACGCCTGACACCTCCTTGAGGACAGCCACCTCTATGGTCGCCGAGGCGCTATGCTGTCCATCATTAGCCGTGATACGTAGCGTCGTGCGTCCCTGGGCTTGTCCCTTGAGTACCAGCTTGCCATCAGCAACCGTAGCCGTAGCGACCGCCTGGTTAGCAGAGGTTGCCGTGAGACTCAGAGAAGCTCCAGCCGTAGAGGAGAGGATGGTCTCAATAGGCACGGTAGCCTCCTCTCCCAGCCCTAAGGCAATGGCCTTGAAGTCCTCTGCAAAGGACGGACGAGTGTACCGGACAATACGATACTGGAGGCTGTACTGCTGAGACTTGCCATACGCATCGGTTAGGACGAGCTCGATCGCATATGTACCAGGGGCAAGGAGGGGTAGGATCTGGATGTTGAGCTTATCCTCCTGACGCACCACCGATACCCCCTTGGGCGTCGTAGCGGTAAAAGACCAAGCGTGCCCATCTGCATCGCCGACAGAGAGCGAGAGCTGACGCTTGCCATTGCTCTGCACCTCTATAACCTCCTGAGTATAGCCCGCCGTAATAGCTGGCGCTGCATTGGGCTTGGTCTCTATGGTCGCAAACGTAGGCGACGAGCGGTGGCCAAACCGGTCTACTGCAACCACAGCTAGGTAGTACTTGGTTGCGTCTGTTAGCCCCGTGTACTTGTGGCTGAGGATCTCACCGACCTTCTTCTCTTGCCCTAGGATGCGCTTAGGAGTAAGCCCTCCGAGACTAGACTCTGATATAGCCTGAGTAGAGAGATACAGGTCATAGGCGAAGGCCGTTCGCATAGGAGCGTCATCGTCAGAGGCAACAGACCAATTCACTACAACCTCGTGGTACGCTCCCGTCCCCGAGCAAGAGGCGGGAGCCTTAGGAGCTACACCACCATCTTGTGCGAGGGCTGCACCAGCATCTAGATACCCAGCTCCAAGGCGGCCTTGGTACTTAGGGTTGAGGACATTGATATCGTATGGACGAATAGCAGAGAGCAGATCCTGCGTCAGCTGTGCAGCCGTGTACCCATCTCCTCCCTTGTGAGAGACGATCAGTGCGGCCACTCCCGACACGTGAGGACAAGCCATCGAGGTGCCCTGCATATATCCATAGCCCGTACGATCTCCCTTGTCCATTGGGATTGTACTCAAGACACCAGCCATTGTGGGGAACCTCAGCTGGTCTCCTCCTGGGGCCGATATATCGATCCAAGCTCCACGATTGGAGTAGAGCGCTACACTATGGTCCCAGGCAGAGGACGCCACACTAATGACAGGCTCGTAGGCAGAGGGCCAGCAGCGATAGTCTTGCCCATCATTACCCGCAGCAAATATCACTACCCCACCCTTCATCGGAGCACCAGGGAGCTGGTTGCCATCCTTGTCGCAACCGGCATACTTGATGAAGTAGTCAATGGCCTCCTTGTCATAGGCTGGTAGCTCCTTGGGACCTGGGTGTGTATAGCCCCATGAGTTTTGACTGATGACAGCAGAGGTGTTGTCTGCCGCCCAGGCAATCGCCTTGGAGCCATCGGCTGCCTCCCTGCCTCGGCCATAGACCTGCAAGGATACGATGCGTACACCACTCCCAGCCGAGCCATCACCACCAGCGATCCCAGAGACACCAATGCCATTGTTGGTAGCAGCAGCGATGGTACCTGCTACGTGCGTGCCGTGGCCATCGGTGTCGGGGTAGATATTGCCCTTGCCGTGCTCTTTTTGAGTTCGCCTATCGATGATGAAGTTGTAGCTATGCTCAAGATCTAAAGCATGCTGAAACTCCGCATGGGTCGAGTCTACACCTCCGTCCACGACGGCTACCGTAACGCTCTGCCGCCCCGTAGTTACTGCCCAAGCCTCAAAGAGGTTGATGTCTGCCCCCACTTTAGTCTCAGGGCTCAGCGTCCCATCGTTGTGGTAGTGCCATTGCTTGGGCAATAGTGGGTCATCAGCAGGCAAGGCGCCCGCCCCCTCAGTTGCCACAAGAGCGTGAAGCTCCTCTGCCGACAGGGGATGCGAACTGACGCTAGGCTTGGAGAGCTCGTAGGAGGGCTCGACGACCTCCAGGTCACTAACTCCCGAGAGGAGATTATGGGCAAAGGCAATCGGGGTCCCCTCGGGGAATGTTACCTCAAACCACCGGTCTAGGCCTGCTAGTTTTTGACGCTCAGCAAACTGCTCCGAGGGAGCGAAGAAGCGTCTAATGGTGCCCACCTCCAGCTTTTGGAAAGCATCGGACACAGCAGACGTCTCTGCGCGGAGCGCCCTAATCTCTCCTCTTGCGGGCAACAGCTGCTTCATCGCCTCGGGGCTAAACTTGACAATAAGGCGCCCTGGGATGGCACTTCTAAAATCGTACTTAGCAGAGCTCGTAGCGCTGGCTGATGGAGCATCCTGGGGAACTACCTCGTGCCCCTCGGGCGTCTCGATCATCTTGGCACAGGAGGCTCCCAGCAGAGCTACTGCCAGCGTGGACCAAAGTATTTTGTGGATATTCTTTTTCATGATACTACCTATCTTAGATTAAAGGAGGCAATCTTCCTGGCCGTAGCTACTGGAGCTGGGATCTCCGTCTTGCTTCCCTCCGAGGCAGATGTACTCGCGGCTGCAGGTATTAGCCTGGGGGTAAACTTGAGCACAGCTACATCATCATCGCCGAAATACACAGCCTGCTTGGGGGCAAACATCACAACCATATCAACATTACGCTCGCGGTGCGTGAATGCCACACCTCCAGACCTGACCCCTTGATAATCGAAGCCCGCAGACACTGCCAGGGCAATAAACTCTCGAGTACACTTGTACTCATTAGAGCCCTCCTCGATATTGTAGAGGATCTTGTTGTGGTCTGCATAGCAGAGTGATACACTCTTGATCTGCCCCTCGTGCGCCCTAATATCTTCTGTATCGAGCCTGGGGTTGTTTACCAAGTAATAGTATTCGTACCAAACTCGGTCTGGCTCTAGCCCAGAGGTCATATCAGAGGGTTTATACAGCTCTATCCCAGGCTTGTTGGTAGCGGGAGCTATCACCTGATACGTGCGCTCATCGCCACGCGAGTCGTGGAAGGCCTTGACTTGCTCGTAGGTCCAATCGGCCTGTCTGAAACGTAGATAGTTGTCTAGGAGCGGGAAGCTCGCAAACGTCTCATAGGCTCTAGTCTGCAAGATCTGAGGATAAAACTCCAGGAAGGTCTTCTGCGCGCTCTTGTCGTACGTGGTCTTGACGATGAAAAATTGATCTTGGCTCTCCAAAACAGGCTCAGTATCGGTAGACCCGTACAGCTCTCTATACCCGAGATCCATCAGCCACTGGCGATAGCCTTTGCCTCGCTCTAACTCTCGGACGTCAGAGACCTCTAGCCTAGAGGTAGCATAGGGAAGTCGGCCGGCATACTTATACTCGTAGTCGCGGGTATACACGATAGAGGGCAGAGCCGAGCTAAACGTATTGAACTCCAACCAGTCAGGGGTAGTAGAGAACCACTGGCTCGGAGCAGCCTGCTGAGCTCTCGACAAGGCAAAGCCACGGCTCCGCTCATACTGGATGAACTGCATGAAGTCGAGATTTTTCCTATCTCCCTCAAAGGGGAGGAAATAGGTCAATTGTGGAGCTTGCGTAAACTTGATGCTGGAGGACGAGCCATCAGAGAAACGTATCTGCACCTCTGCCGTACGCGTTACATCCTTGAGGTTGCTGTCATACCTAACGATTAGGAAGCCCGAAGATGGAGCCACCTGCAAGTGAAGCCAGTCGGTAGGCTGAGCGTCTACCTCCATACGGCTGTCGTTAGTGCGTATGCGGAGTGTCTTCGTCCCAGCTCCTGCCTCGAGCATCACCTCGCCAGAGTCAGCATCTAGCACCGCCTGGGCTGCCGACTGCTGCACCGTGATGTGCCCCGATACACCAGAGGCAACGACAACGATCTTGGCACGTCTTGCCTTAGCATCTAGATTGGGCAGAGCCGTAACGACAAGTTCCTGTCCTTGGGGCTCTAGCTTGAGCCAGCCCGTTTCGGTACTAGCCAGGAAGGCATCCCATCCTCCCGCTGGAGCATCGACCACTACCTTGCTTACACTGAGCTCACTAGAGAGCGTTAGCTCGGTGGAGGAGAGTTTCAGTTGCTGATTGCCGTTGGGGGTCTCTTCCTGCTTAGGGACGCAGGCGACAAGCAATGTCGTCACCCAGAGATAGAGGACGACCCCTAGACGCCATTGATTATAGATCTTCATACCTCGTATTGTTTCTAAAGTAGATTTGATTAGAATGCTTCACAGCGCCTACTTCCGAGCAATAGCGCGGTAAACGGCCAGGGCTCTATCAGCAAGTCTCTGACTAGATGCAGAGAGCACCTTGCCATTGTTGAGATAGTGCGTAGCCAACGCGGCAGGATTAACCACAGGGTTTGAAGCAGAGGACGTACTACCCTCCTCTTCCGTGATGGTGTACAGCATGATCTCTAGCAAGGGGTTGGAGTTGTTGAGATCTGAGTAGCGCTTGAGCGTGAGGCTGTATATGAGGTAGTTTTTCGTATCTCCTGGGGTGAGAGGACGAGCATAGAGGTGTACTCCACTTTTCTCTCCTAGAGACTCGAAGCCTGCATCTGACAGCAACTTGCCCATCTCTCGGGTCACGAAGATGCGAGAGCCTGCATTCCATACACCCAACGTAGGCTGATCAAAATACAGACGAGCATACGACACGGCCTGCCACTTGGGCATATCAGCCGTGATCCTATCTGTCGAGGTGTAGTAGAAGTAGCCTCTGAAGGCCTCCTGCTGACCATGATTGCCCGTTGCATAGATTTGTAGCTTGATGATCTTATCATCGAAGTCGTCCTTGGCATCTAGGACTAGCTTAGAGTTAAGGGCGGCCTCAAATGCCTCTACCTGGGCGACTTTAAGATCAGTCGAGGATAGGAACTTCAAGAAATCTGTTGGCCCATAGGGTATAGCATCAAACGTAGCATAGTCGGTTTCTTGTGGATAGAGCGGAGTGAATACTACAAGGGCTCCACCCACGTCATTCTTGACCTGGATCATCACCGCCATACGGCTGTCCTTGCGGATCATCAAGGTCGTGTTGCCTACCTCGATTTGATCCGAGACGTCTATATAGTCAGCAGCCTTGAGCATCGCGTTATACTCCTCGAGCTCTGGATGAGTTGGACTAGCAATATCTTCGAGCTTGATCAGCATGACTGCCGAGGTATACTTGAGATCTCCAATGGCTCGCTTGTAGACGATCTCGGGCATGTACTTACTGGCCGTCAAGAATGACGTCATCCCGTCCTGCGCACTGCCAAAATTGACCGTGGGCTCACTATGCGCCACCATCACGTTGCCACGATTGAGCTCAAAGGCAATCATCTGAGGAGCCGAGTAGTTATTGTCGGGATCATAGGGGAGGTAGTACTTAGCCTTACCACTTTGCTTGATGGTCAAGGACTTGACCTCGCCCGATGGCGCCTCAAAAGTCAAATCGGTCTGCCTGGCGGTGTAGTCTCCGTTCTCCTCTACCTCGAGTACGAGTACATCCCCTCCATCACGTCCCGTAACGCTCAGCCAGGTAGCCTCAGCAGGGACAGCGAGGAGCTTCCAGGAGCCAGCATTGGAGCGAACGTGTATGACCTTCAGATTGGCAGTAGAGGCAAACTCCACTTCGTCAGTAGAGAAGAGCATAACGAAGTCAGCAGCTCCCTGCACCACATTGAAACGCGTTTGGTGCTTGCCACTGAAGACGATGATGGCGGCACTGCGCTCTTGTCCCTGGGTATTAGCATCGATCGTGAGGATGAGTTCACCATCCTTGCGAGAGAGCTTGATCCAGTCGCCCTCAGCATTACAAAAATAGGTCCAGTCGCGACTGATGGGTACAGAGATCGTACGATCGCCTCCCGTTGCACCGATCACAACGTCATCGAACTTGGTGTCTGCAAACGGATTAGACACATCATCAACATCCGAAGATGGCACACAACTTGCCAGTCCCACAAATAGGAGCAGCAACGTTGCAAGACGCCAGAGTGTAGTTTTTTGTTTCATACAAAAACGAAATTAGATTGAGATTTATATTAACCTAAACATTTGTCGTGCTTATAATATCAGCGTACCCCACCTCTATTTACAAACTTCACAAGAAGAAAGCCCTCGACATAGACACAAGATACACGTGAGCAATATTAGTAATTATAAATTTCGTAACCAAAGCCTAGGAGATAAATTTTATTCGGCTCTAATTCTTGAGTCCCCCAAATTCACTCAAATGTCCTTCTCAATAGATACCAACCTATACCCTCAAGAGGGGAACAAAATCCCCCGCAGCGCAGATTGCCCCTTAGCCTCCGGGGCAATACCCTAGAGATACTATGTACTACGCCCCTGGCAGGAGCTTTCTTAATGCTCTAGCCAGGGGCGTAGGGTGAGGGAGGGGATATATCCCCCTCCTTATCGAGGACGAAGCCTAGTGCCCATCCTTGGGACCAGTTACCCGGAGATTATCGCCGTAGGTCTTAGCAATAGCCTCGTAGTACTCCTTGTTGTAGCCAGGGAAGTTGGGCATCTCACTGAGGCCATAGCCATTATCCTGGAAGCGACCATCCTTCTCCTTCTTCATATTGCCGTCCATATACTTGACGATGAGGTACTCGCCGAGCTGTTTCCAGCGAGCCGTAGTACCATTGGCAGCGTCGGCACAATAGCTATTGAGGAAGGCAACAGCCTTCTTGGGATCTTCTTGATAGAGACGTAGAGCCTCTGCGTCTATGGCCTTTTGCTCAGCATCAAACTTCGACTCGATGCGTTCCTGTACGGGACGAATATCCTCTATCATAGGTTCGTAGCGAGCGTAAGCCATATTGGCCACCCAGTTGTGTATCCAAAACGCCGACGTCCAAGAGAAGTGCATCATATCTCCATTGCCTTGACGATAAGCCTCGGGAATAGCCGTGATGCTTGCATACATAGGCGTGAAGACAGCCGTGTTGGCATCATCGACCCCAAACCACAGTACGCCACCAATAGCATCGGGTAGCCAAGAGCGTAGCTGAGCGACCAGCACGAACCCAGTCTGCTGCGTGGCGATAGCGCGCTCGTTGATATACTCCACGCCATCTACCTCGAAGGTCATAGGTCTCCAACGATAGGGGACACGATAGGGACCTGCTCCGACGTCCTTGGTCATATCCATAGACGTGCCCTGGTAGTGGTTGCGCATAGCCTTGCGCACATCCGCAACAGAGACCTTACGATCGGGGATAACGTACAGAGGCATAGGCTCCTGGGTTACATCACCGCGCACATGTTGCTCATACTTTTGGCTCTCCTTGTTGAACTCTCTGAAAAAGCTCCACACACGAGCCTCACAACCTCTCAGTCCACTGAAGGTATAGGGGTTGTATGCAGCCTGGAAGTCAAAGTCGGCATCCTTGCCCTTGAAATATCCCTTCTCGCGAGCTAGATTAACGACATCCTTCTCGTAGAGGCAGTTCTCCTTGTCTCCAAAGGGGATCTTGTGAATGCGCGCTTGGTTGGCATGAGCAGAGATCGCGTTGTCGGGAATGCGAATAGCCACCCATACAGCTCCCTTCTTCTCGGGGCCCTTGCCAATCATCTCCATCACCCAAACCTCATTCTTGTCAGCGATGGTGAAGCTCTCTCCACTGCTGTAATAGCCATAGTCACGCACGAGGTCTGTCATGGTTTTGATGGCCTCCCTCGCTGTCTTGCTACGTTGCAGAGCGACATAGATCAGGCTACCATAGTCCATGATGCCCTGGGGGTTGTGTAGTTCCTTGCGCCCACCCCAAGTACTCTCTGTAATGGCCACCTGGTGCTCGTTCATATTCCCCACGACATTGTAGGTCTCGGCGACCTCGGGGATATATCCTAGGTGTTTGTTGGTATCCCACTCGCGGATCTCACGCATCGTCCCCTTGGGCCATTGATTGGCACGCCAATGATATAGCTCTCCGTAGAGGGTGTGTGAGTCTGCCGAATAGCTAATGATCACAGAGCCATCGGTAGAGGCCTTCTTGCCGACGATTAGATCGGAGCAAGCGCTGGCCTCTTGAGTACCCACCAGGGTAGCCGAGGCTATGAGGGCACAGGTCAAAAGGTTTTTGTACATAAAGATTAGGTTGTTAAAATGACTTACTTCTATTTATCAACTACCTGGTAAAGATAGCGATAATGTCAGAGATAATAGCTACCCCCTCCTTTTAGCCTGGGGCGCTCTAGATAGGCTAAAGGGTAAAGCTACCCGTGCCGATGAGGTTGCCATCGGCAAAGATCATCACGCGGTAGGTACCAGCGCGAAGGCTCTCCTCCACTGGCCAGTACATCACCACCTCGGTCTCCTCTCCACTATACTCAACCTCGCGACGAGTAG
Source organism: Porphyromonas sp. (assembly GCA_041839075.1). Lineage (GTDB taxonomy): Bacteria > Bacteroidota > Bacteroidia > Bacteroidales > Porphyromonadaceae > Porphyromonas. The sequence goes on along the minus strand of JBGYQR010000226.1, from coordinate 2,572 downwards.
AGTACGGAAGGCTCTTGCCCTCAAACGAGAAGCTACCAGCCCCGGCCTTGATCATAGGCTGGTCGTCAGGCGTCATGATGCGGGTGTAGAATGTCTTGTTGCCCACCTCGGCCGTGATGTTCTTAGCCACGCGAAAGCTAATCTGGATATTCTCTACCCGATCAATGCGCTTGGCTCGCTTGCCCTTACGATCGAGAGGCGTAATGACTATTGCCGTGGCGTCGAGCTTAGCTGCCAGGTTGATACGCTCGGTAAGCTGTGTCTTTTGCGTGGCCAGCTGACGGGCCTCGTCGGTAGCGCGCTGGAAGTTTTCCTTGACCTCTTTGTTTTCGGCGCGTAGCTTTTCGTTGGCCGCATGCAAGGAGTCAATCTGTACAACGTAGTTGCGAAGTACTCGGCGTAGTGTCCCCACCTCTTTGGTCAGCTCGCTGATACGCGCTGCACTGGTAGTTTTCTGCTGTTGCAGCTCCTCAAGCAGGCGATCTACCTTGGCGCGCTCGGCGCTAATCTGCCTCAGGAGACTATCGCTGTTGGCATAGAGCGAGACCTCCTGGCCGTTGATCGTGAGCTTGCTATACTGATGCTCATATTCATCGGAGAGATTGGCTAGCTCCTCCTGCATCGCCTCGCGTTGCAAGCGAGCGACCTCCTCTACCTCGCTCTGCATAGAGCTGCGCTCCTGCTCTAGAAACCAATAGAAAGCCACCCCCATCGCCAGGACAACCCCGATGGCAATGAAGATGACGGTACGTATATTCAGTTTGTTCATTGTTAATAAGTATTTCGTTATTTATCCTCCGAGACTGGGACAAACATGTTCTGCTCCCAAGCGTATCGACGCGGAGACATCTCTCGGATCAATACCCCTAGGCGCTCATTTCGTTTGTCCTCTTCGCTCAGGCTAAGGCGAGGCTCCACCCGCAGTACACGCCCCTGTATCTCGCAACTGAGATAGAGCGGATACAATAGCTGAGACAATCGGACTCCCTCGGGCGAACCATCGCTCTGATAGAAATGCCCCCCCTCAAAAGCAGGCAACCCTATCTGCTCGGTAGCCATAGGTTCCCAGCGGTTGTTATAGACGGCTATATAGCTATCCTCTCTATGAAGCAATATCTCACCAATGATGACTAGACGATCGCCCTCCTCTCCCTCGCCGGGCAAGAGGTACACCGACTGCTCATGCCCACCTTCGGGTAGAGCAAAGTGGTACCGGGCTATCCCGAGCGTATCTCTAGCTTTCTCTCGAGCCTTCTCGGCTATTGAGCTACGGAAGGCCTCTGTCCACAAAGGAGAGGTAGCGATATAGTCCGAGAGCTTACGCCTCTGAGCCTCCTGCCCCTCGAGGACAAGTGGCGAAAGGCATAGGCTAGCCAGGACAAGAAGCCACAGCCTCCCTCTCCGACTATACAGCCTATCCACGCACGGCATCGTCTAGACGGATGAGCCGCTCCAAGAGAGGCGTCAAGAGCTCCAGGCGTAGCATATTAGCGCCATCGCTCTTAGCCACAGAGGGCTCTGGATGTGTCTCGATAAAAAGCCCATCCGCCCCCACCGCAATAGCGGCCTTGGCGATGGTCTCGATAAGGGCGGGCTTACCTCCCGTAATGCCCGAGGCTTGGTTGGGGCGTTGCAAAGAATGCGTTACATCCATCACCACGGGGAAACCTATTCCCTTCATCTCTGGAATGCCCGTAAAATCAACGACCAAATCACCATAGCCGAAGCTATTGCCTCGCTCACAGAGTATCACCTGGTCATTGCCACAATCCGTTACCTTACGCGCAGCATGCTCCATGCCTGCGGGAGCGAGGAACTGCCCCTTCTTGATATTGACCATCTTGCCCGTACGAGCCGCAGCTGCTATCAGGTCGGTCTGACGGCAGAGGAAAGCAGGTATCTGCAAGACATCAACATACTCGGCGGCCATAGCCGCCTCCTGCGTCTCATGAATGTCTGTAACGACGGGGATGTCGAAGGCTTGGCGCACCTTGCCTAGGATCTTGAGGGCGGCCTCGTCACCAATCCCCGTGAAGGAGTCTACTCGCGAGCGGTTGGCCTTGCGATAAGACCCCTTAAATATGTATGGTATGCCGAGGCGCTGTGTAGCCTCTGCAATATGCTCGGCGATACGCATGGCCATAGCCTCGTCTTCGATAGCGCAGGGGCCTGCCATCAGGAAGAAACGCCCTTGAGCTGTGAGATCTTTGTATCCTATCATCTAGGTTGAAGTCTATTTAACATTACACTATAAGTAGTGCAAAAATAGCGAATATAAGTAGACACCCCTCCCCCTGTCCAACCATCACAGCAGAGCTGATGTACCGCAAAGCAAATGCGTCAGCCCTATGTCCTACGATCTAGCTCTTGCTCGTTCGCATTGATCTTAGGGGGAGGGTAGAAGGCACTCGTTGGCCTCAAATAAATAAGTACTTCTCCCAAACGAAAGAAGTGCTTTTTTCGTTTGGAGGCGAGTGGTGCTCCCTTGAGCCCCCATTCGTTGCCCAGGTAAATTCTTTTGCTCCACCCCACACAAGCGAGTACTCACGGGGAGCGACTAGGAGCGTAGCAG
>JBGYQR010000225.1:0-3850 GCA_041839075.1 Porphyromonas sp. | reverse complement strand
GCAGTGATGGATTCGAACCACCGAAGGCGTAAGCCAGCTGAGTTACAGTCAGCCCCATTTGGCCACTCTGGTAACTGCCCAAGACCCAAAATCTGTTCTTTTGCTCTGCAAAGGTAGGGCGATTATTTCAATCCTGCAAGTCTTCGGGCGAAATTTTTCTGAACCTCTGAGCGATCGCCCTCAGCCTCTGAGATCTCCGTTCCGCTATAATGCCCTATGGTATAGGGCTGTACGTCTGCCCCTCTAGGCTCTAGGGGGAGCCTCGGAGGAGGTCGGGGTGGGCGCCCCAGGAGCTAGCCTACGAGCGGGCGAGGCGGCCTCACCAGGGCGGGTGGAGCTATGGCTCGGGGGTAGGGGATGGGGGGCGAAGGCCGGTGAGGATCAGGCGCAGGGCACCATAGGGGATACGCTCCTCGAGGGCTTCGTAGAGGGCTTTGAGCCCCTCGGTCTCGGGGTGCTCCTCGAGGTAGCTCTCGACCAGTCGGATGCTCTCGGGGTCTATGGCCTCCTCGAGGGCGATACGTCCCTCTTGTATCAGATGGCCGAGGTGGGTCATGATGGTGCTCGGCGTGAGTGAGCGCTCCTGAGCCATCTGCTCGACGCTAAGCCCCGAGCGAAAGAGCTCGAGCGTGATCTCGTGGGTACGTAGCTTGGGCTCTTTGGGGAGCTTGGGTTCGGGCTCGGGGCGGGACTCTTTGCGCTGTCTCTTGCGCGGTGCCGTCGCCCTGGTGGCGCTGCCTTCGTCCTCTCCGAGGTCGCGATCGCTCTCTCCCTCGAGGCTAAGGCGCTCGCTGGTCAGCCGAGCGACCTCGTCCTGCCAGAGCTCGAGCTGGGCGCCTACTCCGAGACTATCGCGCTCCCAGCCTCCGCCGTGGGCGAGAGCCGAGAGGGTTGCTCGTATGCGCAGTAGCCTCTGCATCGTCGAAGTCAGTCCCTGCTGGAGGGAGGAGAGCTCTTGCAGGTATTCCTTGACCTTGCGCCCCCGGCTTGCTTGGGCGCGGGTAACGCCTGTCGAGCAGGCTATGTCGGTTAGCCTGGGGGTGAAGTAGTCCGCCGCTAGAGAGACGCGCTGGGCGATATGCTCCAGGTCGGGCTGAGGGCTAGCCCAGAGGCTACGGAGCTGCTCGCGAAAGCGCAGGGCGAGCCTATATAGCTCCTCGACCTGGGCGGTCGTTTCGCTGGCCCAGTCGCCATAGTTGCTCTTGAGGCTACGTCCCGTCTCGGCTCGGTAGCTGAAGCTATGATCGCGCCACTCGTCGATGAGGGTGCTCCAGTTCATCGCCTCGAGGCTCTCGAGCATCCAGTAGACGTGGCGCTCGTGCTTGAGCACCACCTCGAGGCTCTCGGGCGATAGACGTCCCTGCCCATAGCTGACGACGTCGCGCGGGGCTTCGATGCCTCGACCCGAGAGGGGCGAGAGCAGTACCAGCCCCTCGAGCTGGGTCAGCCTCGAGAGGGCGACGTAGGCTTGTCCTGAGGAGAAGACACGCTCGAGGTCTATGGCTGCGCGCTCAAAAGTCAGCCCCTGGCTCTTGTGTATGGTGATGGCCCAGGCTGCCCTGAGGGGGTATTGCTTGAAGCTCCCGATGGTCTCTGCCTTGGGCTCTTGGGTGTCTTCGTCTAGGGTGTAGCGTACGTTGGCCCATTCGTGTCGCTCGACCTCGACGACCAGGTCGCTCCCCTCGAGCTGCACGGAGATATGGCTCTCCGAGAGATCGCACACGACGCCTATCTTGCCATTGTAGTACCGCCTGGGGTGCTCTGTGTCGTTGCGCAAAAACATCACGCGGGCGTCTAGCTTGAGCTCCAGCGTATGCTCAGCCGGGTAGAGGTACTCGGGGAAATCCCCCTCGACCCACGCCTTATAATAGACCGAGGCCGATGGTAGCTTGTCCATCGCCTTGCGGTTGATGTGGTCTACCCTGTCGTTGTGCGTCGAGAGCATGATGTAGCCATCGTGCTCGGTGCTGTCAAAGCTGGGCTCGACGTGCCGGTTGAGTAGCACCAGGTCGGCCGGTGAGAGGCTGCCCTGGCGCAGGTTGTTGAGCAGAGAGACGAAGCTGTCGTCGGCTTGTCGATAGACCTTATCTAGCTCGATGTATATGGGTGGAGTTTGGCTGAGAGCCCGGGCGTGGAAGAAGAATATCCCCGAGTAATATCGCCCCAGCAGCTCCCACTCTCTACCACGTACGACGGGGGGCAGCTGCAATAGGTCTCCGATGAATAGTACCTGCACGCCTCCAAAGGGCTCGGGGTTGCGCCGCACGCTACGGAGCACCATGTCTATCAGGTCAAGCGTGTCGGCTCGGAGCATGCTGACCTCGTCGATGATGAGTAGCTCCAGGGAGCGCAGTAGCTGACGCCTCGGCTCGCTCATCTTGTGCTGCCTCCAAAAGCTAGAGGGGGTCAGGACGGCCTCACTATGGCTCGCAGGCAGGCCTCCGTCTTGGGGGACGAAGGTCGCAGGAGGTATCTGGAAGAGGGAGTGGAGGGTTACCCCGCCTGCATTGAGGGCAGCGATGCCCGTAGGGGCGGCGACGATACAGCTCTTGTAGGTCTCGGCTGTGATCTGTTTGAGCAGGGTCGTCTTGCCCGTGCCAGCCTTGCCCGTGAGGAAGATGGGGCGACGCGAGTGCTTGAGTAGCTCCAGGAGGTAGTCTCTGGCTTCCATCGGTTGAGGTGGGTGATGGGGCTAGGGCTCACGGGGAGCTAAAACCACTTGATACGTCTGAAAAGGAAAAACGTTAGGGCGGACAAGCCTATGGAGGCCATGAGTATGGCTAGGAACGAGAACTTCCACGAGGCCACGTAGACATCGACGTTCATACCATAGAAGCTGGCGATCATCGTAGGGATGGTCAGCACGATCTGGAAGCTCGTCATACGCTTCATAATGGTATTGACGTTGTTGGAGATAATGCTCCCGTGCGCCTCCATCGTGCTGTCGCAAATGTCGGTGTAGACCTGTATGGTCGAGCGCGCCTGCTCGAGCTCTGTCTCTATGTCGAGGAGGAAGTCGAGGTCGATGACCTTCATCGAGCGGATGCGGCGTAGGATGGCTAGGTTGCCCTGTACGCTCGTGTTGAAGTAGACGAGCGACTTTTGCAGGCGCATCAGGTGCATGAGGTCTTCGTTGCGGACGCTACGCTCGAGGTCTTTTTCGGCTCTGTTTACTTCGAGGTAGATGAGCTTGAGGTATTTGAGGAACCACACCGCCGACGAGTAGATGAGCCTGGCGGTGAAGTCGATGGGCGACTGCACCTCGATGCCCTTGCGCCTGAGGTGGTGGACGAAGTCGGGGAGCATCTGCGACTGCCGATAGCAGACCGTGATGGTGACCTCTCGGGACGAAATCACACCGATAGGGATCGTCATATAGGGTAGCCCTGGTACGCTACTCTCTAGGGGAATACGTAGGATGAAGAGCGTCCAGTCATCTTCGCGATCGACGCGAGGACGCTCGTCAATGTCGGCGATGTCGGCGAGGAACTCTTGGGGGACACCCAGCGTATCTATGAGGAAGCTCTCATCGTCGTCGTCGGGGTGCTCTACATTGACCCAGCATCGGGGCTCATAGGTGGGGAGCTGTGGAACGCCCACAGCAAGGCTATAATAGGTTCTCATTAGGCTTGTCGCTAATCGGAGTTGTCTAGTAAGGAGGATTGCACGCGCACTCACTGCGCCTTGATTGCTCATCCTGCTAGCCGTCGCGATGTCCTAGAGAGACCTCTGCTCCTATCGCCTAGCAGGACGACTATCCCAGCGCTTGCGCTTACTCGGAGGAAGGGAGTCGTCCATAATGCCGATACTATTTGGTGAATATGATTGGTTTGTCTCAGAGCCCCTCGGG
>JBGYQR010000224.1:0-6592 GCA_041839075.1 Porphyromonas sp. | reverse complement strand
CTCTAGTCATCACCACGCTCGAGGGGAGCGATCTCACCCATCGCATCGATATATTGAGGCGAGGGCTCGAATACTTCTCGGACAACAGCAGGCGTAGCTACGGCAGTCTGATGCACCATATCCTAGCGGGGATAGAGCAGGCCAGCGACCTAAGGGGAGCTATCGCCTCGGCGGTACGAGAGGGCTTGCTCCCCGTGGATGAGGCCGATGAAGCCGAGCGCCTGATCGCCTCTATGCTCGAGCACCCTACGGCTCGTCGCTGGTACGATGGCTCGGGGCGTGTCATCCGAGAGACCCCGATCATAGGTGGACATATAGAAACGAGCCGAAGGGCAGACCGCATCGTACTCTACCCCGACGGATTGGCCGAGGTGATTGACTACAAGTTTGGAGAAGAACGCCCCAGCCACAAGCGTCAGGTGCGAGGCTATATGGCCCTGCTGGAGCAGATGGGATACAGCCCCATACGAGGCTATCTCTGGTATCCCGAGACCAACCAGATTGTCGAGGTAAGCCCTGGCTAACCGCCCGTCAAAGCGCCCCATCATTCCCCTCTCGCCCACGGAACGCCAGCCCCCAATCTCTCCCCCTCACACCCCTATATACACAACCCCTCGAGGGCTCTAGGTTAGAGCCCTCGAGGGGTTTAACTTAGAGCGCCCAAGGGGTCTAACCTAGAGCGCTCCGGGGGTCTATCTCAGAGCCTGCCGGGGAGGTAGCCTCTAATAGGCCGAGGCGAGATAGAGCAGCACGGGAGCCCGCGGAGCAGATAGGGCGACCAGGGGCTCCGAGGCCCGATTGAGCGTACCACACCAGAGCTCGGGAAGCAGAGCCTCTCTCAGAGGCCAGTGCACCCCCGTAAGGGTCAGAGGCTGAGAGGCGAAGCTAAAGAGAGAGAGCTGCTGACCGACAGAGACCTCGACAGCGCTATCTCCCTCCAGGACGAGAAACGTCCCATAGTCGGTCAGCATCCTCAGCTCCGAGCACAGAGATAGATAGCCAGGCAAGAGCGCCAAGACACCCAGGGCGTGATCTTCTCGCCCGCCACTCCCTCCGAGGATCGCCACACGGCGCTTGCCGAGCGTGCGGTGGAGGTGGTGCATGGCTTTGGTTAGGTCATTGGTCTCCTGCTCACTAATATGGTATAGCCGATCGCTCAGCAGAGCCTTATTGGCAGGCCATATCGAGTCGAGGTCTCCCACAACGGCATCGGGCAAGCGGTCGGTATGCTCCAGGAGCTTATTGACGGCGCCATCGCAACAGATCAGAGGGCAGTCGAGCGCTCGGCTCATCCAGCGCTCCATGAGCTCGAGGGCTTCGCCCGCCTGAGGGAAGGCACCATTGGCCAGGACAATCACCTCGGGCGTGTAGCCGTGCTGACGTATGGGGTCGGGCATAAGGATAGGTATTTAGGAATTGGTAGCTCTGGACGAGGGCGCCGGCTGCGCCATCTGCCTACGCCAGTGTCGATAGCCTGCAATGGACATGCCAAAGTTGATGGCGAAGACCCCGGCCGAGATATAGTCGCCCGCCCAAAGGAAGACAAGAAACCCCGTCAGATTGGCCACCAGCCAACAGCACCAATGCTCTAGGTGCTTGCGCCCCAGCCATATCATCCCCAGCACCGAGGCGCTGGTAGAGAGGGCGTCGGCCCAGGGCAAGGCGCTATGCGCGCGCATGAGTATATGTAGCGGTATGGCACCAAGGACGACAGAGACACTCCCCCACAAGAGCCAGGGGCGGGAGGCGTGCGTAATGGGCTTCTCCTGGCCTCCTGTGCCCCTCATCCACACGATCCAGCCCACGATGCTGGCCACGAGGTAGTAGACGTTGATGGCGATATTGCCTAGAAAACGAGCCTCCCAGCTAATGACGATATAAAAGAGGGGCAACACGACCCCCACAGGCCAAAGCCACATGCTGGCTCGGTACTCGAGGATAACCCAGGTAATCGCAAGAAGCGCCCCCAAGAGGGCGAGCCAATGCTCCGCCGTCCAGGCCACTAGGCTTTGCAACACTTCGCTCATAGAGAGAGGAGGGGTAGCTCGTGCTCTATATAATAGGCAATGGCTCGGGGATAATGGTGGTGCTCGAGCTGGTGGATGCGCCCTGCCAGCGTATCGGGCGTGTCGGTGGGGAGGACGGGGCAAGAGGCTTGCACGAGGTAGCGCCCGTGGTCGTAGTGCTCATCCACCAGGTGAATGGTTATCCCCGAGGTCGCCTCTCTATTGGCTAGGACAGCCTCGTGTACATGATGGCCATACATGCCCTTGCCTCCGTAGCCAGGCAATAGAGCGGGGTGTATGTTGAGGATGCGGGCAGGATAAGCCTCGAGCCAGGGCTGGGAGATGAGGTTCATGTAACCCGCCAGCACGATGAGGTCCACCCCGAGCGAGCCCAGGAGCTCCAGGGGCGCCGAAGCCTCTCGCATCTCAGCGTTGGAGTAGTAGTAGTGCGGGATGCCGAGGCGCTCGGCACGAGCCCTGACACCAGCGTCAGGACGGTTGGTTAGGATACAAGCCACTTGTGCTAAAGGGCTTTGAGCCAGATAGCGAGCGATGGCTTCGGCATTGCTTCCGTTACCCGAGGCGAGGATGGCTATGCTTGTCATAATTATTTTGATTATCTTTGTGCACAAATATCGTTGCTATGTGCAGAGGCACAAACGCAGCTAAAGATATAAGTATTCAAGGAAACTAACTAAACAGAAACAAAGCTATGTCACAGAACATCGAAGAAAAGGTAAGAGAGATCATCGTTGAGAAGCTCAACTGCGAAGCTAGCGAAGTAACGCGTGAGGCCAACTTCGCCAGCGACCTCGGCGCAGACTCACTCGACACGGTAGAGCTCATCATGGATCTCGAGAAGGCTTTTGACACTCAGATCCCCGACCAGGACGCTCAGTCTATCAAGACTGTCGGCGACGCTATCGACTACATCGAGAGCAAGCTCAAGTAAGAGCCGCCCTACCCTGTTCTCAAACCTCAACAACAGATGGAACTCAAGAGAGTTGTAATCACAGGTCTCGGCGCCATTACCCCTCTGGGGAATACCGCGCCCGAGACTTGGGAGGCACTCAAGGCGGGTAAGAGTGGGGCTGCCCCTATCTCCCTCTTCGACTCATCGCTGCACAAGACACACTTTGCCTGCGAGGTCAAGGGCTTCAACATCAACGACCACATGGACCGCAAGGAGGCGCGCAAGCTCGACCGCTTTGCCCAGTTTGCCATGGTCGCTGCCGACGAAAGCCTGAGGGACTCACAGCTCGACCTTGAGACGGTAGACAAGACGAAGGTAGGCGTAGTCATCGCCTCGGGTATCGGAGGTCTGACGACCTTCGAGGAAGAGGTCATGGGCTACGACAAGGAGCGAGGCCCTCGCTTCAACCCCTTCTTCATCCCCAAGATGATCAGCGACATCGCTGCTGGACATGTATCGATGAAGTACGGCTTCCACGGCCCCAACTACTCGACAGCCAGCGCATGCGCCTCATCGACCAATGCGCTCATCGACGCAGCTATGCTCATCCGCCTGGGTAAGGCCAAGGTGATCGTAGCCGGTGGCGCCGAGGCAAGCATCTGCGCAGCAGGTGTGGGTGGCTTCAATATGATGAACGCCCTCTCTACGCGCAACGATGAGCCAGAGGCCGCTTCGCGTCCTTTCTCTGCCAGCCGTGACGGCTTCGTCATGGGCGAGGGAGCTGCGTGCTTGGTCGTAGAGGAGCTAGAGCATGCGATCGCCCGTGGCGCGCATATCTATGCCGAGCTAGTCGGTACAGGTCTCTCGGCGGACGCCTATCACCTGACGGCCACCCACCCCGAGGGGCTGGGAGCTAAGCTGGTGATGACCAACGCCCTAGAAGACGCTGGCCTCAAGCCCGAGGACATCGACTACATCAACGTACACGGCACGTCTACACCTGTGGGTGATATATCTGAGGTTAAGGCCATCAAGGACGTATTTGGCGAGCACGCCTACAAGCTCAATATCAGTTCGACCAAGAGCATGACGGGGCACCTGCTGGGTGCTGCCGGAGCGCTCGAGGCTATGATAGCTGTACGTGCGGTATCAGACGACCTGGTGCCTCCTACGATCAATCACCAAGAGGGGGACGAAGATCCTGAGATTGACTACAAGCTCAACTTCACCTTCAACGTTGCTCAGCCTCGCCCAGTGCGCGCTGCCCTATCCAACACCTTCGGGTTTGGCGGGCACAACGCCAGCGTGATCTTCAAGAAGTATCAAGGCTAGCCGGCTCGCTCCCTGCGAGCCGAAGTAGCGGGTACGTGTACGCACGATAGCGAGGCGTTACTCTCCCTAGGATGATACGACACATTCTACATAAAGCGCAGAGACTCTTGGGACTTGGCTCCCAGGCGTCTCTGCGTCGCTATTATGATCTGCTTGGCTTCTCTCCCAAGGAGCTAAGCTACTACGAGCTGGCCATGCGACACAGCTCGGCCAGCCTGATGGACGTCAGTGGCTTCAAGATCAACAACGAGCGCCTAGAGTTTCTCGGCGACAGCGTACTCTCGACCGCCATCAGTCGGCACCTATACACCGAGCACCCCCACTGGGACGAAGGCGAGATGAGCAAAAGGCGCTCGGCTCTCGTCAAGCGCACGGTCAATAACGCCGTGGCCGAGTCGATGGGGCTTGGCGAACTACTCAACAGCCACGGCAAGATCAGCCGTGATGCCTATGGCGACGCCCTAGAGGCACTCATCGGAGCTATCTTCCTCGACCGAGGCTACGAGACGGCGGAGCGCTTTGTCATCGAGCGGGTGTTGCCCCTTTTTAAGGAGCTCGAGACAAGCCTGGTGGACACGACCTCCAACTACAAGAGTCGCCTCCTGGAGTGGACCCAGCACCATCACTTTGACGTGGAGTTTCGGATGCTGGTAGAGCCCAAGAAGGAGGGAGCCCTCTTCGTCTGCGCCGTCTGTATCAACGGCAAGCGCATCAGCGTCGGACGAGGCACCAACAAAAAGCTCGCCCACCAAGAGGCTGCCCACCTAGCCCTTGACGCCCTGCAAGCAGCAGAGCCAGCCCTCATCGATCAGATCTCAGCCCTCAGGGGCTAGGAATAGAGGGAGCACAGCAGGCTACTAGCCCCAGCTGAGCTATACAGCAGGCCCTAGAGGCAAGGCGCAGAGCTCACACATAGCGAGAGCCAGTCGGAGATCAAGGTCTCGACTGGCTCTCGGCCGTTTGTCCCTAGGGCACTAGAGGGGACGAGGGGGTGGTAAGGGAGCACGAGTTATTAGAGAGGGGGAGAGGTTATTACACTAGAAATATGTATTTTTGTCTGCATTTTAATCATAGGTATATCCAGTAATATAGTGTTATGGCAAAAGTTATTTCGATAAAGAAGGGCCTATCACTTAATCTCAAAGGCAAGGCGCCACTATCGATGCTTGGCAACGTGGTGGCTCGTGGCACGACATACGCCATCTGCCCAGATGATTACGTGGGTCTCGTGCCTAAGCTCGCCGTACAGGTGGGCGATCGGGTAGAGGCAGGCTCTCCTATCTTGTACCACAAGGCTTCGCCAAAGCTCAAGCTAACCTCCCCCGTCAGTGGTGAGGTCATAGCCATCAATCGTGGTGCTAAGCGTAAGATCCTAAGCGTAGAGATACGCCCAGAGGCTACGACATCCTACAAGCCGTTTGACACGAAGGTAGCCAGCCGAGCAGACCTACTCGACCTACTCCTAGAGAGTGGTATGATGGCTTTTGTCAAGCAGCGTCCTTATGACCGCCTCATCAACCCAGAGGTGACGCCCCGAGACATCTTCGTAACGGCACACTTCACGGCTCCTCTAGCCCCTGACTTTGGGTATCTACTAGAGGGACGCCAGGAGGATCTGCAGGTAGCCCTGGATGCTTTTGCCAAGCTCACAGATGGCAAGGTGTACCTAGGGGTAGCTAAGGGAGCCCTCACAAACATCAAGAATGTAGAGCGTGTAGAGCTCGAGGGGCCTCACCCCGTAGGGCTCGTAGGCACCCTCATCGGACATACCCGCCCCATCAACAAGGACGAGGTCGTATGGACGCTCCGCGCTAGCGACCTACTGGTCATCGGACGTTTCCTACGCACCGGGCAGGTGGACTACACCCGCCGCATTGCCCTCACGGGATCGGAGTCGAAGCTCCTGGGATATGTAGACGTCTTGCCAGGTGCTCGCCTAGAGGAGACTTTCCCCTCTGGCATTGGCCACAAGAGGGAGCACACGCGCCTGATCGATGGCGACGTGCTGACGGGTGTCAAGTTTGATGCCGAACATGAGCGCCTGAGCTATCACTGTGACCAAATCACCGCCATCCCCGAGGGGGACGACGTACATGATATGTTTGGCTGGGCATTGCCTGGTTTTGGCAAGTTCTCAATGAGTCGCTCTTTCTTCTCTTGGCTTGCGCCCAAGAGCAAGGAGTACGTCCTAGACGCCCGCCTACAAGGAGGGGTGCGCGCTATGATCATGAGCGGGGAGTACGACAAGGTATTCGCCCTGGATATCTACCCCGAGTACTTGCTCAAGAGCATCATCGCCTTCAACATCACGGACATGGAAAACCGTGGTATATACGAGGTG
>JBGYQR010000223.1:0-4295 GCA_041839075.1 Porphyromonas sp. | reverse complement strand
AGCGCAAGAGAAGCCTCAGCCCACAAGAGGCCACAGCCCTCTATGGAGAGCGTGGCGGGCATGGGGCAGTGGTCGTAGAGACCAAACGGGTCTTCGCCAAGGCTCCAAAGCTCTCCTCTATATCCATCGCCATGCTCGTCATCGACGGGCAGGTAGCCAGCCTGACTGACCTAGGTAGCGTCCCTCCCGAGAGGCAAGAGACGAACCGACTACTACGAGGCGACGAGGCCGTAGCCCTCTATGGCGAAGGTGCGCGCCCTGGCGTGCTGGTCATCACCACCAAACAAGGGGTGACTGAGGCGGGGGACAAGATCTACGATGAGGTAGACCAGGCGGCGAAGTTTCCTGGTGGAGAGGAGGCCTGGTTTGAGTTTCTCCAGCGAGAGATGCACTACCCCGAGGAGGCCACTCCCGACAACTCGGCAGGGAGGGTATTCCTCAGTCTCATCATCGACCAAGAGGGCAAGCTCCATCAGTGCAAGGTCGCCAACCTCGTACATCCTAGCCTTGCCCAAGAGGCTCTACGCCTTGTCGGCATGATGCCTCGGTGGACGCCCGCCTTAGTAGGAGGTCAGCCTGTGTACTCTAGGCAAATGATCTCTATTGCTTTTTGGATAGAGGAGGAGGCTCCGTAGCTCATCGCGCCACCTCTCTAGCACTATTCTCTGCAAGCATATACCCCATCATCCCCCCGAGGGTTAGCTGGCCAAGGCTGGCTAGCTCTCGGGGGCTTTGTATATACTCCCCGAGGGGGGAGGGAAGGTAAGGGCAGAGAGAGGGTCTAAACATTTACATAATCAATATAGTTATATCAGTAGACACCCCGACGACCGGGGCAGAGGCTTACCCCCAGACACCACGGCAAGGCTGGTGACCTCAGAGAGCAAGCGAACAGACTAAGACATTATTGATATAGCAAGATGAGACGAATTTTACCTACACTCCTAGCTACCCTCTCCCTCGGAGCTGCTGCTACAGCTCAGGTGAGCGACGTGAACGTTATCGTAGCACCGACGACGAGCTACACCCTGTGGAGCAGCAAGCTCAATCTCGGCGACACGCCATTCTACGGCATCAGGGCAGGCTTTGGCTTCGGCCCACTCTTTGAGGTGCGAGGTATGTACGAGCGTAGCTACGACCTCAAGGGCAAGCTACAAGGCTCTAGCTGGAATGTCCTGGGCAACCTGGGCGACAAGCTCGAGGGATCTGAAGTCAAGATGGAGCGCTTCGGCGGAGAGCTCAAGCTCAACCTCTGGAGCAATGCCATCCTTACGCCCTACCTCTCGGCCGGGGCTGGCATTATGACCATGCGATATACCGACGTAGCCACCCCTGGTCAGACGAAACGCGAGGAGCATCTCTATGGGGCTCTCGGTGGTGGGCTCAAGATCAACTTCTCCAGGCGTATTGCCCTCTCGCTTGAGGCGCGTAACTACCTATTCAACATCGACCCTACCAATCCTTACCTCGCCCCAGGGGCATCCTCCGACAAGACCCTGCACAACTGGAGCGGGGTGGCCTCACTAGATATCTATCTCGGTGGCCGTCGCTACGATGACGACCAGGTCTCTCGCGCCTATCGCGATATGTTTGGAGATGGCTTCCGAGGCCTCAAGTTCGTACTCGAGCCTGGTGTTGCCTACCTCAACATGCGCGACGCAGCACTCATCGGCGACACATGGCTCGTAGGGGGTAGCGCAGGGCTTGACTTCAGCGACCTGGTTGGTATCCGTGGTTTCTACTACCGCGAGACCAAGGATCCTAGCAAGCTAAGCCTCAGCCTAGGCAAGACGCTCGAGATGTATGGGGGTAACCTAATCGGTCGCCTCAACGTTGCCCGTGGTGTAACTCCTTACCTCAACCTCGGGGTGGGCTACCTCAAGACCAACAGCCAATACATCGATACTCAGGCCAATATCGGCCTTGATCTCTCTGGCTGGTTCGCCCTCGGTGGCCTAGGGGTCGAAGTTCCCCTGCACCGCTCTGTGGCTCTCTATGGCGTAGCTAATGCTATTCTCCTCGAGCAAGACAACCCCAAGGTAAGCCACCTCACCTCGCCCTCGTCGGTCAATATCAACTGGCTCATGCAGGCTGGAGTACGCATCAACATCGGGGCGATCAGTCGCTCGGGAGTGGAGGCCTACCGACACTATGCCAGTAGCCAGGTAGAGGCGACAAATGCGGCTCGCCTAGAGGAACTCAACGCCTTGCGTAGTGACTACCAGGCTCGTATTGATGCGCTCAATGCAGACCTCGTCTTAGCGGCCGAACGCCTAGACACAGCCGAGATGGCCCTCATCGCCACGCGCAAGGCTCAGGCGGCTCAAGAGCTTAGGCGTGTCGATGA
The DNA here is from genome assembly GCA_041839075.1 of Porphyromonas sp. Taxonomy (GTDB): domain Bacteria; phylum Bacteroidota; class Bacteroidia; order Bacteroidales; family Porphyromonadaceae; genus Porphyromonas. Next base: position 1,948 of record JBGYQR010000223.1, on the reverse strand, counting down.
AGCCACCACTCAGCTCCTCACCTCTACCGAGGTCGGCTCGACAGCCCTAGAGACCATGCCCCTATCCCCAAGTAGTAGGCTGGTCGTGATGACGCCTCAGCAGCTCGATAGCCTTGTGTCACGCGTCCTCTCGGCTGCCGACAGGCTTAGTCCAAGCACGCTACCTACCCAATCGCTCAGCGACATCGACAAGATCCTCCTCATCGGAGCCATGCGCCAAGGTCAGCTACCACCAGCCCTCGCCGAGCGACTATCCCACCTCTATAACGGGAGCGACAGCACGGCAACCACCGAGAGCTCAGAGGTGCTTAGGCACCTAGAGGCCATCGAGGCACGCCTCAACCAGGTCAGCAATCAGCCTAGAGTACAGCAACTTCCCTCATCGCCTCTCCCCGTGGCGACCTCTCAAGAGATCTCCCTCTCGGAGAAGGGCTCTCAGACTAGCGTAGCCCCCACCGCCCTGAGCTCAAGCTCTGGCACGACCAAGCCCGAGGCCATGTACGTCGCTCATCTAGACCCAAGTGGCGAGGTACAGGTGGCCCGCTACGAGGCCGTCTCTTTCCTACGCTTCCGTAGCCTAGACGTCTATGCTGGCGCTGGCTTTGGCGATGCCTCCACCTTGCAGGTCGGCATTCGTCCACAGTGGGAGATGGGGGCGTCTAGGTTTCACCTAGCCCCAGAGATGTTCGTCAGCACAGGCAGGGGGACGGGCTATGGCCTAGGAGCCAACGTGATCTACAAGCCCAGCTTGCTGAGGTCCTCCAACATCTCGCCCTACCTAGGGCTAGGACTTGGGTATAGCCACATAGGGGATGCCAAGCGCTTTGGGCTATCGGGGGCTATCGGGATTAGCTTCGACAAGGTTCTAGGTGGACGTTTCTTCGTAGATTACAGTCTGCGCCCAGCGTTTCGCAACCACCATTTCTCGGCTGGATACAGCTTCACATTCTAAAGGCGTATGGCATCCGTTTTGCAAAGGGGTCTGAGGATGCGCACCCTCCTCATCTCTCTCGGGATACTACTCCTATCCTCGAGTGTACCCCTCGTCGCACAGGAGGCAGAGACCAGACCTCCCCAAACCCTCGTGGCCGACAGCCTCATCGTAGTCGAGGAGGAAGCCCTCACCGAGAGCCTAGTGCGCCTGGTGCAGGCGCGCAGACAGCAGAGGCAAAAGGCAGAGGTGACCGAATGGACAGAGACGCTCGAGCTGATGAAGCTCGCCTGGCTCTTTGACCTCCTCAGCGCCCAGCCCGCGTCTCAGCCCAACGCGCAACCAGCCACGGCGCTATCCTCGAGTGATAGTCAGCTGGAGGCACGCCTGCTACACCTCGAGCGTACCATCGCCCTCCTGGCTCCTACCTCGAGTAGGCCGATACAGACAGCGACCTCCTCGACGACTACAACGCAAACCAGTGAACATCGGTCTATCGATAACAAGCGCCTCGACAGCCTCGAGCGCCAGCTGGCCTCTCTACGGCAGGAGCTCAAAGCCGCACGGAGGCAAGAGCCAGCCAGCCAAGCGCCCCTGGTGCCCCTTACGCTCCTAGCTCTCGGGGCGGATAGCGCCAGCGCCTCGGAGAACCCTGTGGCGCCGGCCTCTGAACTGGTAGAGCACACCTCCCAAGGCGATACCGTCGTCATCGAGCATACCAATCAGGTCGAGCGCACCGAGCAGGTGGTGGTAGACTTCAAACGCTCCGTGTACTTCCCAGCGGGGCTGGCGACACTCGACGCTCGTGCCGAGGCAACACTTGCCGAGACGGCCGCTTTCCTCTTGGCTTACCCTACGGCTCGCGTCAGCCTATCGGGCTATGCTTCATCCGAAGGGTCTCTAGCGACCAACCAGCACCTCTCGCATAGCAGGTTGCAAGCCGTCGTGATCTACCTCCGCCAAGCGGGTATCGCCCCCGAACGCTTTGTCGTGGCGCATACGGGCATCGACCTAGGT
>JBGYQR010000222.1:0-8102 GCA_041839075.1 Porphyromonas sp. | reverse complement strand
GCCCTCCCTGACGGAGAGAGAGCCCCCCTACACCTCTCCCTCCGCCAGGGCTTCTGCCTAGTGCCCCAAAGCGCTCCGCCTTAGAGCCCGAGGACGCTCTAACCTAGAGCCCCGAGGCGATCCAACTTAGAGCCCTTGGGGGCTCCAACCTAGGGCATGTTAGGGCGCCCTCCAAGCCCCCAGCACCGAGCCACTACCCCGCCCCCCGAGGACAGAGGAGAGGGGGTGGGGACAAGGGGAGCAACTCTTTTTGTTAATTTTGCTTGAGCCTAATAAAAGAGTAGGGCTATAAGCAGCACCATATATGAGATCAGCAACAAGCAAAACAAGCAAACAGAGCCAACCAGCCTCAGATCGGAGCGACGCCTCCGCCAAAGGACGGGGCACGACAGCAGGCAAATCAAGAGCCAAAGGCAAGCGCCCCGCCTCGGGAACGATGAAGTCGCTCAAGACGGGGCTATCAAGCAACGTCCACAACGGGCGCCTACGCATTATGCTGGGAGTGCTCCTGGCGGGACTAACGCTCACCATGGCGCTCGTGCTGATCTCTTACCTCTTCACCGCAGGAGCCGACCAGAGCCTGGTGCAAGGAGCCGTATCTCCCCCCATTGAGAGCACGCCAGGGGCAGAGGGCTCTACCACCGCTCCCGAGGGGCAACCCGCCGAGAACCTCATCGGGCGCCTCGGAGCCATACTGGGCGACCTCCTCTTCAATGGTCTCTTTGGCGTGGGCTCGTTTGCCCTCGTGTATATCGTGGGGGTGCTGACCTACCTCATCTTCCGCCGTCCCGCAGGGAGCGTACTGCGCTTCGTCAAGCACTTCGTCGTCGGGAGCTTTTGGGCGATATGGCTCTCGGTGGTAGCGGCCAGCTTCGATAGGCTCGTCGGCTACGAGGGGGCACTGATATGGGGGGGTAAGCATGGCGAGGCCATCAACGACCTTCTGACCACCCACCTCGGGGTGCTGGGGCTGATTATCACCCTTGTGCTGAGCCTCTTTGTGGCCCTATTGCTGACCTGGGACAGATTCCTCTTTGCCATACGTGATGCCGAGCCCCCCAGGATAGACACCTCTGCCATCGGCGACAAGACATCGGGGCTCTGGAGCAGACTTACCCGCCGACACGCTGGCCAGGCGGACGACAACTCGGAGGACCTCACCCCTGATGACGAGGACTCACCCTACGAAGACGAACCTAGCGAGCCCGAGGGAGAGGTCAGCATCTCCTTCGCCCCTGACGCCCCCCTAGCTCCTACCTCGGAGCGTACAGACAGCTCTGAGCACACCCCTCTACACGCCAGCGCCATATCCCCCGAGGGCGCCTCGAGCACCTTCGTCATCGAGGAGGCTCCCGAGACGGAGCTTGCCGAGCCCAGCACCTCACTGGAGGAAGAGGCCATACCCGAAGGCGTCCTGTTGGCCAGCTACCGCAAGCCCGACCTAGACCTCCTAAGGGAGTATGAGCAAGGCAACAAGGAGCAAAACAGAGAGGAGATCGAGTACAACAAACAGCGCATCCTCGACACCCTGCTGAGCTTCAAGATACAAGCCACGCCACACAAGGCCACCATAGGCCCCACGGTAACGCTATACGAGGTTATCCCCGCCCAGGGCGTCAAGCTCTCGCGCATCACGGGGCTAGAGAATGACCTGGCCCTCGCCCTCAAAAGTGAAGGGATCCGCATCATCGCCCCCATACCTGGCTCGGGGACGGTGGGGATCGAAGTACCCAACAGCCGTCCTCAGACGGTGTCGATGCGTAGCGTGCTGGCTAGTAAGAAGTTTAGCGAAATGCGTGAGGAGATGGAGCTACCCATCGGCATTGGCAAGACGATTACCAACGAGCCATTCATCTTTGACCTGGCACGTATGCCCCACATGCTGATCGCGGGTGCTACGGGGCAGGGCAAGTCGGTAGGGCTCAATGCCATGATCACTTCGCTCCTGTATAGCAAGCGCCCCGAGGAACTGAAGTTCATCCTCGTAGACCCCAAGATGCTGGAGTTTTCGATCTACCGCGAGATAGAGAAGCACTTCCTTGCCAAGCTCCCCGATGCCGAGGAAGCCATCATCACCGACATGAGCAAGGTCGTCCCTACGCTCAACTCCCTCTGCGTCGAGATGGATCGGCGCTACCGCCTCATGTCTCAGGTGCAGGTGCGCAACATCAAGGAGTACAACGCCCTCTACAACAGTGGTCGCCTCCTACCCGAGGAGGGCTACGAACCCATGCAGTATATGGTGCTGATCGTCGATGAGTTTGCCGACCTGATTATGACCAGCGGGCGCGAAGTCGAGCAGCCCATCGCCCGCCTGGCACAAAAAGCCCGTGCCGCTGGTATCCACATGGTCATCGCCACCCAGCGTCCCTCGACGGACGTTATCACGGGGCTTATCAAGGCCAACTTCCCCGCCCGTATCGCCTTTAGGGTGTTCTCCTCCATTGACTCGCGTACCATCCTCGACTCGGTGGGCGCCAACCAGCTCATCGGGCGTGGCGATATGCTCTTCTATCAAGGCAAGGAGATGATCCGCATACAGTGCGCCTTCCTCGACACGCCGGAGACCGAAAGGCTCGTGGCACACATCGCCTCGCAGGCTAGCCTAGGACGCGTACACCAATTGCCCGAGTACGTGCCCGAGACAGAGGGCAGTGGCCCTAAGGAGTTTAACGCCCGCGAGAAGGACGTCCTCTTTGAAGAGGTGGCGCGCATGATCGTAAACAGCGGGGTGGGCTCAACGAGCAACATACAGCGCAAGTTTGAGATCGGCTACAACCGCGCAGGTAGACTGATGGATCAGCTCGAGGCGGCAGGTATCGTCTCTCCGGCCGATGGGAGCAAAGCCCGCGAAGTGCTCATCAAAGACCCCATCGCCCTAGAGGCTCTGCTCGAGCGACTCTAAAAGGGCAACCACCATCCACAGCAACACGACTATGAATACTTGGGGACGACTACTACGGCTGACGACCTGGGGCGAATCGCACGGCGAGGCTATCGGCGGTGTGCTCGATGGCTTCCCCCCTGGTATCGTGCTGGACATCGACCAGGTACAGCACGAGCTAGAGCGTCGCGCCCCTGGACGCTCAGACCTCACCTCGCCCAGACGAGAGCCCGACAAAGTGCATATCCTCTCGGGCGTCTACGAGGGCAAGACGACCGGAGCCCCCATCGCCATAGTCATCTACAACGAAGATCAGCGTAGCCGAGACTACTCGGAGCTAGCACGCCTCTTCCGTCCTGGGCATGCCGACTACACCTATCAGATGAAGTACGGCCACCGCGACCCACGTGGAGGCGGGCGTGCCTCGGCACGAGAGACGGCCATACGTGTAGCCGCTGGCGCGATAGTGCGCCAATGGCTACAAGGGTTGGGCGTAGAGATTGTCGCCTACACGACTCAGGTCGGCAGTGCCACCTGCGACGACGCCTCCACCAGCTGGAGCGATATATACGCTCAGCGCCATACGCCTCTGAGGTGCCCCGACCCGGAGGCGGAGGAGGAGATGCAGGCCCTCATCCGCTCCGCCCGAGACGAGGGCGACAGCGTAGGAGGTATCGTGGTGTGTCGAGCCATAGGCATACCCGTAGGGCTGGGCGAACCCCTCTACGACAAGCTCTCGGCGCGGCTGGCCTATGCCATGATGTCTATCAATGCTGTGCGGGGCTTCGAGATAGGTGATGGCTTCGCCCTGGGGGGGATGTATGGTTCGCAGAGCAACGACCTCTTACGCCCCGACCGCTCGATGACTACGGGGGTGGACTTCTCCTCCAACCACTGCGGAGGCATCCTCGGGGGTATCTCCACAGGGGGCGAACTGCGCATGCGCCTAGTGGTCAAGCCCACGCCCTCGATACAGGTACCTCAGATGACCGTAGATATAGAGGGGCAGGCGACGAGCCACACCATCACAGGGCGCCACGACCCATGTATCGTCCCCCGCGTCTTGCCCGTCATCGAGGCCATGTGTGCCCTTACCCTAGGGGATATGCTCCTGCTGGCTCAGCGCCCCGACCTCTAGCGCCTAAGGCTTACAAGGGGAGCCTGCCTCAGCCACCCTCTCGGGCGCAATGCTCCCCTGGATAGGCGCCCACCACCCTCCCTCTACGCCAAGTACGTTATGCTCCTACGACAGCTCCATATCATCAACTTCAAGAGTATTGCCTCTGCCTCGCTCGACCTCTCGCCCAAGGTCAATTGCTTCATAGGGCTCAACGGCATGGGCAAGACCAATATCCTGGATGCCCTGCACTACCTAGCCTTTACACGCAGTCACCTGAGCATCACCGATGCCCTGGCGGTACGGCGCGACCAGGAGGCCGCTATCCTCGAGGGTAGCTACCTCAGTAGCCAGGGCGACGAGCGCAGGCTACTATTGCAGATCCGCCCAGGGCAACGCAAGATCCTTAGGCGCAACAAAAAGGAGTACGACCGCCTCTCGCAGCACATCGGAGCCTTCCCCCTGGTCATCGTCTCACCCCAAGACTACCAGCTCATCCAGGGCGGAAGCGAAGAGCGTAGACGCTTCGTCGATATGCAACTCTCTCAGCAAGACAGCGTCTATATGGGCGCCCTGGCGCAGTACCACAAAGCGCTCACTCAGCGCAACGCTCTGCTCAAAGACTCCCGCCCTAGCGATGCCGTGCTCGAGGTGCTCGACCTCCAGCTAGCACGTGCCGCAGGCTATATATGGCAGGCGCGCAAGGCGTTTGTCGAGAGCTTCGTCCCCCTCTTTGCCGAGTATTACCTGGCCATCGCCTCAGATCGCGAAGCCGTCGGCCTGGTCTACGAGAGCCAGCTCCACGAGACCCAAGGCGAGCTCTACGACCTACTGCGCTCTAGCCGTGAGCGCGACAAGGCCATCGGGCACACGACGCAGGGCATACACCGCGACGACCTAGAGATGACCCTCTCGGGCGAATTGATCCGCCGCATCGGTAGCGAGGGGCAGCGCAAGACCTACCTCATTAGTCTCAAGCTGGCTCAGTACCGACAGCTATGCCTCACCAGTAGCGAGCAGCCTATGCTCTTGCTGGATGACATCTTTGACAAGCTCGACGCAGAGCGCGTAGGGCGTATCATCGCCCTCGTCGGAGGGGAAGACTTCGGGCAGATCTTCATCACCGACACCAACCGCAAGTACCTCGACGAGATAGTCCACAGCTGGGGCGAAGATTACCGCCTCTTCAAGGTCTCAGGGGGAGAGGTCTCCCAGCTTCACTAGCGGCTCCAGGCTACTCCTGGGCTACGACATCCCGACCCTCCAATGGAACCCTCGACAATGAACCGCAACGAAACCCGACGCCTGGGCGAAGTCATCAGCGACTTTTTCCTCTCTGAGGAGCCAGACATGCACGAGGAGCTTCTCGCCCGACGTGCCATCAGCACCCTCTACCAGCTCCTAGGCTCAGCCTCGTCTCTGGTTACCAGCGCCTCCATACGCGACGGCGTCCTCTATGTGGCGGTGAGCTCGGCACCTCTACGCCAGTCGCTGATGCTAGAGCGTGAGCGCCTGACCAGGCAGATCAACGACACCATCCAAGCCGAGCTCCTACGCGCCCTCATCGTCCGCTAGCCCGGCGGTCAAGCGTCCAGCCCCTTCCAGCACCCTACGGGCAAGCCCCCACCCCTAGACCGATCTAGGAGTAGGGGCTTGTCTACATAGTACCAGCTTGCCCTCTAGGCGTGAGCCCAGGGCCCTAGCATCATCGCAGGGCGGGGGACGAGTGGGCGCTTATTTCTTTGTACTTTTGTGGCTCAAACGCTATTAGACGACAACCCTATGAGCAAGAGCTATAAACGAACCCTCATCACCACTGCCCTCCCCTATGCCAATGGTCCCGTACACATCGGGCACCTGGCGGGCGTATATATCCCTGCCGACATCTATGCCCGCTACCTACGCCTCAAGGGCGAGGAGGTGCTCCTCATCGGCGGTAGCGATGAGCATGGTGTACCCATCGCCATCAAGGCACAAAAGGAGGGCATCAGCCCCCAAGAGGTGGTAGACCGCTACCACTACCTCATCAAGGAGAGCTTCGAGCAACTCGGTATCCACCACGACATATATAGTCGCACGACCAGCCAGACCCACCACCAGCTGGCCAGCGACTTCTTCCGCACCCTACACGACAAGGGCGAGTTTGTCGAGCAGACCTCTATGCAGTACTACGACGAGGAGGCAGGTCAGTTCCTGGCCGACCGCTATATCACAGGTACCTGCCCCCACTGCCAGAGCGCTGGCGCCTATGGCGACCAGTGCGAGAGCTGTGGTACCTCGCTCGCCCCTACGGACCTCATAGACCCACGCAGTGCCATCAGCGGTAGCAAGCCCGTCTTGCGCGAGACTAAGCACTGGTACCTCCCCCTAGACAAGCACGAGGGCTGGCTCAAGGAGTGGATCCTCGAGGGGCACAAAGAGTGGAAGAGCAACGTCTACGGGCAGTGCAAGAGCTGGCTAGATATGGGCTTGCAACCCCGCGCCGTGAGCCGCGACCTCGACTGGGGCATACCCGTACCCGTAGAGGGCGGTGAGGGCAAGGTGCTCTACGTGTGGTTTGATGCTCCCATTGGCTATATCTCCAATACCAAGGAGCTACTGCCCGACACGTGGGAGACGTGGTGGAAGAGCGAGGACACCAAGCTCGTGCACTTCATAGGCAAGGACAATATCGTCTTCCACTGCATTGTCTTCCCCGCCATGCTCAAGGCCGAGGGGTCGTACATCCTGCCTGAGAATGTTCCTGCCAATGAGTTCCTCAACCTCGAGGGCGACAAGATATCCACCAGCCGCAACTGGGCGGTGTGGCTACACGAATACCTCGAGGAGTTTCCTGGCAAGCAGGACGTACTGCGCTACGTGCTGACGGCCAACGCGCCCGAGACCAAGGACAACGACTTTACCTGGCGCGACTTCCAAGCGCGCAACAACAACGAGCTCGTAGCCATCTATGGCAACTTCGTCAATCGTGCCCTCGTACTGACGCACAAGTACTTCGATGGCGTCGTGCCCACCCCAGGGGAGCTGACCACCTATGACCAGGAGACCATCGCCGAGGTGCAAGCCATCAAGGGGCGCCTAGAGCACGAGCTGGAGCACTACCGCTTTCGTGAGGCTCTCAAGGAAGCCATGCAGCTGGCTCGCATCGGCAATAAGTACCTGGCCGACACTGAGCCTTGGAAGCTCGCCAAGACCGATATGCCTCGCGTGGGGACGATACTCAACATCGCCCTGCAGATCACGGCCAACCTCACCACGGCCTTCGCCCCCTTCCTGCCGATGAGTAGCCAGCGCCTTCTAGGCATGCTGGCCTCAGAGGCCTTCGGCTGGGAGACGCTGGGGTCGATGACCCTCATCCCCGCAGGGCATAAGCTCGGCGAGGCAGAGCTCCTCTTCGAGAAGATCGAAGACCCCGCCATCGAGGCGCAGATTGCCAAGCTAGAGGCTAGCAAGGCGGCCAACGAAGCAGCTCAGCGCAAGGCTGCTCCTGTGGCTGAGGATATAGCCTTTGACGACTTCCTCAAGCTCGACATACGCGTCGGCACGGTACTCGAGTGTAGCAAGGTACCCAAGGCAGACAAGCTCCTCCAGTTCCGCCTTGACGACGGACTCGGTGGGCGTACCATCGTCTCGGGTATCGCTCAGCACTACGCCCCCGAAGAGCTCATAGGTCAGCAGGTTTGCTTCATTGCCAACCTCCCACCCCGCAAGCTCAAGGGCATCGAAAGCCAGGGAATGATCCTCTCGGCCGAAGACCTCGACGGCAAGCTACGTGTCGTACAGCCATCGGTGCCCGTGGCCCCTGGGAGCAAAGTAGGCTAAGGCGGAGGAGGCGTCCAATTAAAGAAAAGCGCTATCTTTACGCCACATAATCAATCAACGTAATCTAACGCGCTTAGCTCATTTAACTTAATCAGTATGAAGTCTACTCCATTTACAGCGATACACCAATCGCTAGGTGCCAAGATGCACGAATTCGCTGTTGTTGCGCGCTTGGAAGTCGCGCCAGGTAAAGTCGTTGTCCTTGGTCTCGGGCGCGTTGGCCGTCAGCACGTAGCGCAGTACGTCCTGCTTGCCAGGAAACTCCTCGAGGTATTCGTG
>JBGYQR010000221.1:0-2501 GCA_041839075.1 Porphyromonas sp. | reverse complement strand
CGTTATCGACAAGGATGGCGTTCGTTATAGCACGACACTCCCTGGCACCGCCGCAGAGCAGGCCGAGCTCAAGGCAAGCTACCAGCACCTGGTGAAGCTACGTGATGAGGTAATAGCCATGGGCGTGATCCCCGCCGTTGCTGACTGGAAGAGTGTAAACCCCAATCTGTAACCGCCCCCCTTCTGCATACCCGCACTGATAGTCGGGTATCTCGCTAAGGCTCAGCCCCTAGGCTCCCTTGTCCTTCTAAAGAGACAGAGGGTGTCTAGGGGCTGAGAACTTTCGTGGTATCTTTGCCTACCGAGACCCTGGTGTGATAGCCCTCCGGCTGTATCATCTGCGCCCTCGACTTGGCTCAATGATTAGGCTCGCCTGGTTGTAGCCCTGGAGAGAAGAGCGAGCACGGGTCTCCTAGCATAATGAACGAAAGGTAAGACAGACAACGACGACAATGATTAGAACCATCGTATTTGACCTGGGAGGAGTACTCATCTATCTCAATAGAGAGGAGGCTCTCAGACGCTTCAGAGCCCTAGGTATCGCCGATATAGACAAGATGCTCGACCCCTATTTGCAGAGCGGTTACTTCCTTGAGGTCGAGGATGGACGTATGAGCAAGGAGGAGTTTCGCCAGGCTCTATCGAGGCTCTCGGGAGAGGAGCTGACGCACGAGCAGATAGCTCATGCCTATATGGGCTTCCTCGAAGAGGTGGCGGCGTACAAGTTTGATTACATCGACACCCTCCGCCCCAGGTATGCCGTGCATATCCTCAGCAACACCAACCCCTACGTGATGGAGTTTGCTGAGAGCACTGACTTCCTCCCTCACACAGGGCGCAAGCTCAGTAGCTACTGCGATCACAAGTTTGCCAGCTGTGAGATGGGGGTGGTTAAGCCTCATCGCAAGATATTTGAGATGATGATTGCTCAGACGGGACTGGTACCCTCTGAGACGCTCTTCCTCGATGATGGCCCAGCCAACGTCGCTATGGCCGAGGAGCTAGGGTTCGTAACCTATTGCCCGAGCAATGGCGAAGACTGGCGAGCAGCCGTAGATCGTATCCTGGCCGAGCACAACGGATAGCGAAGCACCTTGGCTACTGATCACATTTTGTCTCTCTCTCTTCTGACCCTGCCACCCGCCGAGCCTCAGTATCCTCTGGAGGAGATGCATAGTCGCCTAGAGCGCTGGTTTGCCCGCTCTGCCCGCGACCTCCCTTGGCGCCGTACGAGTGACCCCTATCGTATATGGCTATCGGAGATTATCCTCCAGCAGACGCAGGTCGTGCAGGGGCTGGGGTACTACGAGCGCTTCCTGGAGGCTTTCCCTACCGTCTACGACCTAGCCGCCGCTAGAGAGGACGAGGTACTGCGCCTTTGGCAGGGGCTGGGCTATTACTCTCGGGGGCGCAACCTCTTGCGTGCAGCGCAGATCATCGTCTCGGACTATGCAGGCGAGTTGCCTCGTACCTCTCGAGAGCTATCGCGACTGCCAGGGATAGGCCCCTATACAGAGGCGGCTATCCTCTCCTTTGCCTATGGCCTACCCGAGCCAGCCGTAGATGGCAATGTGTATCGGGTCATCAGCAGGCTGGAGGCATGCGACATTCCGATAGACAGCCCTAGGGGGCAAAAGTATTTTAGGGCGAGGGCTAAGGCTTTATTAGACCATCGTGATCCAGGGCGTCACAACCAGTCTATGATAGAGCTTGGAGCTCTCGTGTGCTCGCCTCGCAATCCACGATGTGGAGATTGCCCATTAGAGCCTTATTGCCAGGCTAGGGCAGAGGGGCGACAGATGGCGTTCCCCATCAAGCAAGGCAAGACTAGGGTAAGTAATCGGTACCTCAACTACTTCCTCGTCCGCCTATCGGGCGGGGAGATGCTACTACGTCGGCGTAGGAAGGGCGACATTTGGGAGGGGCTCTACGAATGGCCTCTGATCGAGACCTCTGAGCCCAGTGAGATAGAGCAGCTACTCGTCTCGCCTGCCTGGATGGCGCTGTCTCAGTCTCTAGTGGGACTGCACCTCTCCCCAGGGCAGGTCGCCTACCGCGAGCACCGCCTGACGCATCGTCTCTTGCACGCACGGCTCTACCTGGTGGAGGCAGAGCACTATCAAGGAGAGGAGTATCAGGTCGTGCCATCGAGCGAACTGGAGGAGTATGGTATGCCGATCCTCCTGCGTAAGCTACTAGCGGATATAGAGGCAGAGAGGCCTGGGGTAGCTAGGCGTGTCAATAAGGCTTAGTTTTCCTTGGAGCAGGATAAGAGATTTGCTACCTTTGCGCTACCTGGGTGCAGTGAGAACTGAGAGCCATCTAGAGGCTGGGAGGCTCCAGGTGAAGACACAAGCGAGATTGTACGATCCAAATCTTATAGAGCATTATGAATAGTAACCAACTGATGACGCAGGCAGCGGACAATATACGCGTGCTAGCTGCTGCGATGGTAGAGAAAGCAAAGAGTGGACACCCTGGTGGTGCCATGGGCGGTGCGG
>JBGYQR010000220.1:0-6033 GCA_041839075.1 Porphyromonas sp. | reverse complement strand
GCCCTCGAGGGCTTTAGGTTAAAGCGCCTCAGGGCTCTAACCTAGAGCGTCAAGGGGGAGGTATTTACTGCGCTGTGGACTGCTCGGCTACTGAAGGGGCAGAGTGCCCGTACCTCTCCAGAAGATCGCCCTAGGGCAGGTCATGCCGGGGCGTACCAGGGCGAGGACGCTCGAGTGTGGCTGATGGGAACTGCCTGCGTGCGCACCTGGTGATTGAAGAATATAGCCCTGGGGTTTGCATTATTGATACAAATCTCTATATTTGCGTAATTGTTGTATAGATGATATGCGCACGTCAAGTCGAGAGATACACTAAGTTTTCATATTAACCCAATTCAACCACTATTACTAATGGACATTAACCAATTTCCAGCAGAGCCCTTTCGCATCAAGAGCGTAGAGACTGTCAAGATGAACACGAGAGAGGAGCGCGAGCAAGTCATCAAGGAGGCTGGGTACAACACCTTCCTGATCAACTCGGAGGATGTGTACATCGATCTCCTCACCGATAGCGGTACCAATGCTATGAGCGATCGCCAATGGGGCGGTATGATGATGGGCGACGAGGCCTATGCAGGTAGTCGTAACTTTCACCACCTGGAGTCTACGGTACGTGAGATATTTGGCTTCAAGTACATCGTGCCCACGCACCAGGGGCGAGGCGCGGAGAACCTCCTGAGCCGTATCGCCATCAAGCCAGGGCAGTATGTACCAGGCAATATGTACTTCACGACGACCCGCTACCACCAGGAGCACAACGGGGGTATATTCTACGACATCATCAGAGACGAGGCTCATGATGCGGGGCTAGAGATTCCATTCAAGGGGGACATAGACCTCGGCAAACTAGAGCGCCTCATCCAGGAAAAGGGCGCGGACAATATCGCCTATGTGTGTCTGGCCGTTACCGTCAATCTAGCCGGCGGACAGCCCGTGTCTATGGCCAACATGAAGGCCGTGCGCGAACTGACGGCGCGCCATGGTATCAAGGTCTTCTATGACGCAACGCGCTGTGTGGAGAACGCCTACTTCATCAAGGAGCAAGAGCCTGGGTATGCCGATGTGAGCATCCAAGACATCGTGCACGAAATGTTTAGCTACGCTGACGGCTGTACGATGAGTGGCAAGAAGGACTGTCTGGTCAATATCGGAGGCTTCCTGTGTATGAATGACGAAGACCTCTTCCTGGCCGCCAAGGAGCTTGTCGTGGTCTACGAGGGTATGCCCTCGTATGGCGGTCTTGCTGGGCGCGACATGGAGGCTATGGCCATCGGGCTACGCGAGTCGATGCAGTATGAGTACATACGCCATAGGGTCTTGCAGGTGCGCTACCTAGGGGAGAAGCTCCTCGAGGCCGGAGTGCCTGTGATACAGCCTATTGGTGGGCATGCCGTCTTCCTAGATGCACGACGCTTTTGCCCCCACCTGACGCAGGAGCAGTTTCCCGCTCAGAGCCTAGCGGCCAACCTCTACGTAGAGAGCGGTGTACGCTCGATGGAGCGCGGTATCGTCTCTGCTGGTCGAGACAAGGACACGGGCAAGAATCACGCCCCCAAGCTCGAGACCGTACGACTGACGATCCCAAGGCGCGTCTATACCTATCGCCACATGGACCTCGTGGCAGATGCCGTCATCAAGCTCTACAAAGAGCGTGAGAAGATCAAGGGATTGCGCTTTGTCTATGAGCCCAAGCAGCTACGCTTCTTCACGGCTCGATTTGAGGAGATAGACTAACGCCCTCGGTAAAGCCCTAGCTGGCCTAGCGCTCTCGGCCTTGGAGGATGTCGAGCTCCGACACCTCTAGGGCGGAGGGCGCTCGCTTGTCGTAGTATGATGCTGGGGCTTCGCCCCCTTATGCGTATCTTTGCTCCACTGCCCCTCCCTCGGAGGCTCAAGGGCTAGAGGAGGGGGCGTCAATGTGATAGGTATATGGCAAGATATAGAGTAGGTTTAGCGCTCAGTGGCGGTAGCGTCAAGGGCTTTGCTCACATAGGTGTACTGAGGTATTTGGACGAGATAGGACTGCGACCCGACATCATCGCAGGCACGAGTGCAGGGGCATTGGTGGGCGCATTTTATGCCGACGGCTACAAGCCCGATGAGATCTTCGAGCTCATGAGTAGCCTTAGGCTAGGTAGCATGACCAACCTGCGCCCCCTCAATGCTGCGGGGCTGCTGAATACCTTGCCATTCGAGGAGTTTCTAACCCGACACCTAAGGCACAAGCGTATCGAGGAGCTACCCATACCTCTACGTGTCGTCGCTACCGACCTAGACCGGGGCGAGTCTCGTACCTTTACAGAGGGCGAGCTGGGGAGAGTCGTACGGGCAAGTTGTAGCATCCCGGTGCTGTTTCATCCCGTCGAGATAGATGGGACGAGCTATGTCGATGGGGGACTGTTTCGCAATTTCCCCGCCAGCATCATACGCGGCGAATGTCAGGTGCTGATAGGGATGAACCTCGGCCCCTGGGAGCGTGAGCACTACACCAAGTCTATCGTCTCGGTGGCGGAGCGCTCTTGGTCGTTTGTCTTTAGGCAAAACACGTTGCTGGACAAGGAGGTCTGCGATATACTGCTCGAGACCCACGACGTGCTGGGCTATGGGATGTTTGACACGGATGCTGCTACGGCTCTGGCAGAGGTGGGCTACGAGGTCGCTCGGCGAGAGCTCACTCGGGAGCGTCTAGAGCCCCTCTGTGGATAGCGTACTACTCGCCGCCTCTCACGGGGGCCATCTTGCAGAGCCTACACCAGAGGAGAGGGGGAAGTAAAATGCCTACCTTTGCACCCATGTGCCAGCAAGGCCAAACGAAGACTAAGATGCTAATCAACGAGATATTTTATAGCCTCCAAGGGGAGGGAATCAATAGTGGTCGGGCGGCGATATTCATCCGCCTATCGCGGTGCAACCTACGTTGTAGCTTTTGCGATACCGACTTTGATCACGGAGAGGAGATGAGCCTCGGGGAGATAGAGGTAGCTATACGCCCATATCCCGCGCGACTGATCGTTTGGACGGGAGGCGAGCCCACCCTACAGCTAACGGCAGAGGCGGTCGCCCATTTCTCGGCCTTGGGCTATGAGCAGGCGATAGAGACCAATGGTACCCGTCGCCCTCCTCGTGGTCTCGACTACATCACTTGTAGCCCCAAGCAAGAGGCTCTCAAGCTCCTGCATACCTCCTTCCCAGAGGGGGTCTCGGAGTTTCGCTTCCCCATATCTGCCGATGGCCCTCTGCCCCCGAGTATCGAGGAGCTACCGCCAGCCAAGGCCTACTTGGTTAGTCCCATCTTCGTCGGAGACGATGCTATGGCGATGGACCCTAAGGCCGTCGAGAGGTGTGTCGCCTTTGTGCTGGAGCATCCACAGTGGAGGCTTAGCTTGCAGACGCACAAACTAATACATATCAAATAGCGTTGCTAGGGCTATGCTCCGACGTTTGGCCGTAGGACGGCTCATAGGGGGCTGGGTCTCTAGTGGTGGCAACCAATCAGAGGTAGTATGATAAGCGGGAGTGTCGTAGATTATATCCTGGATTTCCTTGTAGGCGCAGTAGCCCTGGGAGATACCCAGGAGGCCGAGGACACGGCCTCTTGGGCTCTACCCCTGCGAGGACGCAATCGTAGGATCAAGCTGATACGCTATACAAGAGATCCCGAGAAGATGAGGGGGGCGGATGTCGTCATCTATCCCTCCAACTTTTTTGACCTGGATATATACGGGACGGCAAAGGCCTACCCTTCGCTACCCCTGTCGGAGTGGGAGGGGGTGCCTCTGCTGTTTGGGTCGCCCCGCTGGGAGTGGTCGAGCGATGGCTGTACGCTCATCGTCTACGCGGATCTTGTCGCCTCGACCTACTTCCTAATCAGTCGGTATGAGGAGATGTGGCGCCGTGACGAACGCGACGAGAGGGGATGCTTCCCAGGCAAAGCCTCGCTAGCCTACAAGGCCGGATTTTTGCACCGCCCTATTGTAGATGAGTACGGCGCTGTACTGCGCAATCTGCTAGAGCGCAATGGTATATTGGATCGAGTGGGTGCCGAGCTTAGCCCACGAGAGCAAACGTTTGCTAAGGTCAATATGACCTACGACGTTGAGCACCTCTTTCGCTATGCCGGCATAGGGGGGCTAAGGCGAGCCTTGTCTGATGGTCTCTCTCTCTCGGCTAGCTGGACCTACCTACTAGGGAGGCACCAGGGAGATCCATACTACGAGACTCTGCAGCGTATCATTAGAGAGCGAGCAGAGGACGAGCAGGCAAGGCTAAGGCCGAGGATAGAGACAACGCTATTTTGGGGAATAGGACGTAGTAGAGATGCCCTGACCAGGATACGCTACCGACTACCATCGCGCGTGCTACGCATCCTCCTGGCCAAGGGGGAGCGCGCGGGTATATCACATGGCCTGCTGTTTGGTATAGAAGCTAGCCATGACCCCAGGAGGCTGTCTGGCGAAAAAGAAGCCACGCAGCACAAGCTGGGGCGCGTGGTCATTCACTCGCGTCATCAAGGGCTAGCCCTGCGAGAGCCCGAGGATATGCTGGATCTATTGAGCATAGGCGTTAGGCATGACTACTCTATGGGCTATGCCGATGTCCCAGGGTATAGGCTAGGGACTTGTAGAGCTGTGCGCTTTATCAACCCCAATACCCGAGCGCTAACCGAGATGGTGATGCACCCTATACTTAGCCTTGGGACAGGTTGCCAGGGCTCTGACGAGCAAGAGGCGTATGAGCAACTATGGGCGTCGGCCGTGGAGCTGATCAAGGCAACGGCTCACCACTCGGGAGAGCTCAACCTGAGGTGGTCTATCTCCAGCCTCAGCTCTAGGCTATCGCCATCCTACGCCCGACTGCACGATGATACTCTGAGGCTGCTGCATAGCCTCCTCTCTCAGGGCTTGCCTCCGTCTCGGCCTGATGATACAGAGGACGCCCCAGGGAGAGACGACAACAAACGATCAAGATGAATATAGACAACAATAATAATAGTACCAGCCCCTTTGCTCCCCTAAGGTGGGAGGTGCCTAGCACCTTCCCCTACCAGCTCATAGCAGGGCCCTGCTCGGCGGAGAATGAGGAGCAAACGATCGAAACAGCACGGAGCCTGCACCACCTTGGCGTGCGCCTGTACAGGGCGAGCCTGTGGAAGCCTCGTACACGCCCAGGAGGCTTTGAGGGGGTAGGGGAGCGAGGCATCCCCTGGCTACGCCGAGTGCGCGACGAGCTGGGTATGCAGGTGGCGACAGAGGTCGCTATGCCTAGCCATGTAGAGGCTATGCTCAAGGTTGGGCTCTCGACGTTTTGGATAGGCGCCAGGACGACTACGAGCCCCTTTGCCATCACGGAGCTAGCCGAAGCCCTCAGAGGGGTAGACGCCACCATACTAGTCAAGAACCCCATTAGCCCCGACCTAGAGCTTTGGGAGGGAGCCTTGCTACGCCTCAGGGCCTGTGGGGTCTCCAACATAGGGGCCATACATCGAGGCTTCAGAACCTATGGGCAAACGCAGTACCGCAATACCCCTCTGTGGCAAATCCCCATAGAGCTCAAGCGCCGTCATCCCGACCTAACCATCTTGGCAGACCCTAGCCACATCACAGGCAAGCGAGAGCTCGTTGAGCCGCTGAGTCGCTTTGCCCTAGAGATGCGTTTTGATGGCCTGATCATCGAGAGCCACCTCTGCCCCGAAGAGGCGCTGAGCGATAGTGCCCAGCAGGTTACCCCCACTACGCTGGGCGAGATGCTCACCCGCCTCAAGGCGCCCATGCTTTGCGAGGATACCCATGAGGGAGCTCTCTCTAGTCTACGCCACGAGATTGACCTAGTCGATGCCGAGATACTTCGCCTGCTCAGCAAGCGTATGGAAATCGTCAGACGTATAGGGGTCTTCAAAGGGGAGCACAACCTCTGCCCCATGCAGCCCAAGCGCTACCGCTCACTACTAGAGGAGCGCATTAGGCAGGGGGTGACGCTCGGCCTACCTGAGACCTTGGTACATGAGCTGTATAGCTCTATCCACGAGGCATCGGT
>JBGYQR010000219.1:0-13155 GCA_041839075.1 Porphyromonas sp. | reverse complement strand
GCCATCGAGAGATACCCGCCCCTGTCCCCTGTGGCGCGTGGGGGCTTAGCGCTCAAAACGGATCTATCGCCCCTCCCCGACCACCTCTTGTCAGCCAGCCAACGCCCGACCTCCTCCCCCGCCCATCCTCCGCTCAACGCGCCCCTTTCAGCGCTTTAGGTAGAGCGGTGGAGGGGGCTAATGCGGGAGGGTGGGGGGCGGAGAAAGTAGAGGGTGGCCGTGGTGCAACAAGGATGATTTATTACCTTTGCTAGGGTAAAGATTATCCGTCAATTAAAGGACTAGAAAACATCAATTGGACAATGCTGAATACAATCCTATCTATCTCTGGTAAGCCAGGCCTGTTTCGCCTCATCAACCAAGGGCGCGGAACCCTCATCGTAGAGTCGCTTGTCGATGGACGTCGCTCCTCGGTCATGCCCCGCGAGCGTGTCGTCTCTCTCGGCAATATCACCATGTACACCGAGCAGGAGGATGTTCCCCTGGGGGAGATCTTCACCAAGGCCTACGAGCTACACCAGGGCAAGGCAGTAGATATGTCGGCACTTACTACGACCGAAGCCCTCCAAGAGGCGTTTGGGCAGGTGTTGCCTACGTTTGATCGCGAGCGTATCTATGCTTCGGATCTGAAGAAGTTCTTCTCTTGGTATAACCTCCTGATCGGGGCAGGCTTCACATCATTCGTCTCTGAGGACGAGGGAGAGCCCGCCCAGGAGGCCTAGAGAGCGCCTCTCTAGCACTTAGCCCGATAGAGGGGTTTGCCCTCGTCGCTCCATAACGTGCATATATCATCATCAAAAATATCATCACTATGTACAAAGGAATGAAGACCTTCCTAGAGGCCGAACTCAAGGCCATTGAGGAGGCTGGTCTCTACAAACGTGAGCGTATCATCACCACGGCTCAGACGGCAGACATCAAGGTGCAGCCCGGGACTCCAGTGGTGAACTTCTGTGCCAACAACTACCTCGGTCTCTCCGACCACCCCCGCCTGGTGCAGGCCGCCAAGGATGCTATGGACAGCCATGGCTTTGGGATGAGCTCTGTGCGCTTTATCTGCGGTACGCAGGATATACACAAGGAGCTCGAGCAGGCTATCGCTGAGTACTTCGGTACCGAGGACACTATCCTCTATGCCGCCTGCTTCGATGCCAACGGCGGGGTCTTCGAGCCCCTCTTTGGCCCCGAGGACGCTATCATCAGCGACGCCCTCAACCACGCCTCTATCATCGATGGCATTCGTCTGTGCAAGGCCAAGCGCTATCGCTATGCCAACGCTGATATGGCCGACCTAGAGCGCGCCCTCAAGGAAGCTAGCGATGCCCGCTTCCGCATCATCGTTACCGATGGTGTCTTCTCCATGGACGGCAACGTAGCACCTATGGACAAGATCTGCGACCTAGCCGAGCAGTACGATGCCCTCGTGATGGTAGACGAATGTCACTCGGCAGGTGTCGTAGGGCCTACGGGGCGTGGGGTGGCCGAGCAGTTTAACTGCTACGGACGCATCGACATACATACGGGTACACTCGGTAAGGCTTTCGGGGGTGCCATAGGTGGTTTTACCACAGGCCCCAAGGAGATTATCGATATGCTCCGTCAGCGCTCGCGTCCTTACCTCTTCTCCAACTCTATCCCTCCCGCTGTGGTTGGGGCTAGCCTAGAGGTCTTCAAGATGCTCAAGGAGAGCAATGCCCTGCACACCAAGCTGATGGACAACGTTACCTACTTCCGCGACAAAATGCTAGCGGCTGGCTTCGACATCAAGCCCACCCAGAGCGCCATCTGCGCTGTGATGCTCTACGACGCTAAGCTATCGCAGGACTTCGCGGCACGTATCCTCGAGGAGGGGATTTATGTAACGGGCTTCTACTACCCCGTTGTGCCCAAGGGCGAGGCGCGCATACGTGTACAGCTCTCCGCTGCTCACGACCGCAAGCACCTCGATCACGCTATCGAAGCCTTCACCAAGGTGGGGCGTGAGCTGGGCGTTATCAAGTAGCGCTAGAGCTTAGATACTTCATATAAGCCATGGGGCTAGGACAACCAACGTCGTCCTAGCCCCATGGCTTTTGTATTACTTCTCACTCTAGGCGGTAGCACTCTCTCGCGCTACCTCCGAGACGATTAGTAGGACATCGCCCACCTGGAGCTCGAGGCGTCCCTTGGGGACGATATAGTTGTCGCCTCGACGCACGAGGATAACCAGCTCTTCGTCGCGCAGGTCTATCTCCATCAGCTTACTGCCATCACGTAGCATAGCGGAGACGACTTCGCGCTCCTCCATCTGTGCTCCGGTGTGCTTGGGTATCTCTACGCCAAAGAGGCTCACCTCCTGCTTGACCTCCTCGGTCAGGTCTAGCCACCTGGCCAACAGGGGGAGTGAGCTCCCCTGCAACAGGAGCGAGAGCAGGGTGATGAAGAAGACGATACTAAAGATCTGATCCGACCCCTCTACGCCCGCGGCGATGGGCATCATGGCAAAGATGATGGGGACAGCCCCACGCAGCCCCACCCAGGAGAGGAAGGCCTTGCCCTTGATGCTGATATTTGGGAAAAACAGCAGACAGATATAGGTCGCCAGTGGACGTCCCACGAAAATCATAAAGAGCCCAGCAAGCAAGGCAAAGGGGGCTACCTCCAAGAGGCTCTTGGCATCGACATACAGCCCCAGCATGATGAAGAGGGCGATCTGCAACAGCCACGTCATACCATCTAGGAAAGTCATGGTACTCTTCTTGTGAATGAGCTTGGCGTTACCCATGGCCATACCCATTAGGTACACGGCCAGGAAGCCGTTACCATTGAGTAGCGAGGTTGCCGAGAAGGTCAAGAATATCGCACAGAAGATCAGGATCGGGTACAAGGCTTCGTTGGGGATATTGACGCGGTTGAGAAACCACGTGGCTCCCTTGCCCGCCAGGTAACCCATAGCCGTACCAACGCTGATCTGCAAGAGGAAGGTAACGAGGATACCCACAACCGAACTACCACCATGCCCCTGAGCTAGAGGTATCAGGGCCACCGTCAGCATGTACGCCATCGGGTCGTTGCTACCGCTTTCGAGCTCGAGGATGGGCTTGAGCCCCTCCTTGAGGTGCATGTTTTGCGAGCGCAAGAGGCCAAAGACAGAGGCCGAGTCGGTACTCGAGATCGTCGCTGCCAGTAGCAATGCCGTGGGGAAGGCCAGGTGGATGGGGAAGATCTCAAAGGTACCCAACCAGTAGAGGAATGCCCCAAAGAAGAGGGTCGTCAAGAGTACCCCGAGGGTAGAGAGGACGACACCAGGGGCGAGGATGGGGCGTATGTCGCTGAGCTTGGTTTCGAAGCCACCGCTGAAGAGGATGACGGCCAGGGCGACGGTACCGAAAAACTGGGTCTTGCCCGTATCGCCCGTCTCAAAACCTAGGTCAAAGCTACCGAAGATCATCCCCGTGATCAAGAAGACCAACAGGGTTGGTACGCCTAGGCGCGTGCCTACTTTGCCCGCGAGGATGCCGACGAGCATCACTACGGAGCCTGCTAGAAGTACAAGGTTAGTTATATCCATTCGTGAAGGTGATGAGTTTGAGTGAGACCGCGTGCGCCCTACTCAGGGGTGCGCTCCTCGGTCAGGATGCTGATATTCTTAGAGCCCTTGAGGACGTAGGGTGTCTGATGATGGTGGTACTTGGGGTAGGTGTCTGTGGTGATCACCTGGTTGTCGCGCCACACGAGCCCATCGACGCTCTGGGCGTACAATAGGGGGGTGTCAAAGGTCTTGAAGACATTGCGCTCGATGAGGATACCGCTACCTCCGTCGCCGTAGAAAGGCTGGCGCTGCCCCGCCATATCGGGGATCACGGGGCAGATGCTGATGACGCCCTCGGTGAACTGATATAGGCTCGTGAGCACATCCTCAAACACATTGCCTCGGATGATCATCTTGCGCGTCTGACCGCTCTCAAACCACATGTTGCAGTCGCTGCTCACTAGTATACCAGAGCCCGATATGTGGTCGAAGTAATTGTTCTCCACCAGGACGAGCTTGGAGGTGTTGAATAGGGTACCACGGGCTCTATTGCGGAGGATATGGCAGTGGGAGAATGTTACGCTGGGGATCTTGCGCATATTCTCCAATCCGATCCTAACTTCTGGCCGAATGCTCTTTGGCAGGGCCTTGTCAAAGCGTATACGAAACGCCTTGGCGCCCTCGACACTAGGGCGATCGACGGGCGTAATGGCGCGGATGACGCGGCGCTCGGGCACGACGTCAAAGGTCAGGCTCTCGACAAATTGTACCGTGTCGCCCACCACGCCCCACTCGAAGCCCCAGGCCTGGCTGTGGCGATATACCGCCTCGATGGTATGGTCGTCGAGGCGCTTGGTGAGCTGGAGGTAAACGCCGTGCACATTGATGGCATCGTCCATCATCGCCTCGTAGCGCCCTCTGACCACCTCGATGTGCCCACTACATCCCGAGAAATGGGTAGCGTCGGCCTGGGTGGAGAAGTAGCGCCCAGCGCTGGGGCGCACGTCAAAGCCCGTCAGCGTTAGGTTATGGCTATTCTGTGCCAAGAGGCCCATACCATCGGCATAGTGCACCACGACATCCGTTAGGCGAATGTCCTTGCTGGCATCGACAAAGATGGCGGGCTGGGGGCGGTAGTAGGAGCGCATAGCCACCACAGCCCCCACAGGCAGGCGCTCGTCTTGCCAGTGCGGGGCGTGTACGATACCCTCAGCGTCTATGCTGGCCTCCTTGGTCGAGTAGCTGAGGTCGGCCACTCGGTACTGCGTGTTGCGCGTCAGGCTGTCGAAGACAATACCCGAGCCAAGCGTGCTATGCCAGTTGCGTCCATAGGCCTCCCAGGCGCCGTCGGCATTGATACGCCCCTGCACCCAGGGCTCGGGACGGAAGCGCATCCCTCCGCTCTTGCCCCTATTCTCCACGATACGCACCTGCGTGATGGTCGGGTAGCGATAGTCGATAGACAGCCCGCGTATATGAATGCCCTCGCTGTTGATGATACCGATGGGGAGCATCGCGTCCTCAAAGACGAACTGCACCCCGCCTAGACCATCGATCTCAATATGGCGATAGCCCTCTAGAAGCATACCGAAGGCTCGGGGCGTCTCTAGCTGGTCGTGGTTGGATATGTAGACCTGCCTGGTGGGAGCTCCCTCTGCGCGAAAGGTGTACTGCCCAGGGGAAAACACCAATCTTAGGGTGTCGGCCTTAGTCCGGGGGAGGCGCCCCAGGGCGGAGGCGATGTCGATGGAGGCGTTGCTCCCAGCTCCTGGGACCACGCCTAGGGTAGACATCTGTATCGTTTGGCGCTCGGCTTGTAGGGCCGAGCAGAGCCCCAGCGAGAGTGCTAGGGCGGAGAGTAATCGTCTCATCGTTGGTCGCTTTGTGGTCTATTGTCGATATAGGTTGATATGTCGTCGAGGAGGGCTGTGCTACTAGTCAAAAAGCCCCGGTGGCTCCAAGAGACGAAAGCTCTTGCGGTGGTGTGGCGAGACCCCATGCGCCTGGATGGCCGCCCGATGCTCCGGGGTGGGATAGCCCTTGTGGCGTTGCCAGCCATATTGCGGGTAGTCCTCAGAGAGGGCTATCATCGCCTCGTCGCGGTAGGTCTTGGCCAGTATAGAGGCAGCGGCAATGCTCATCAGCTTGGCATCGCCCTTGACGATGCAGTGGTGCTCTATCCCCTTGTAGGGCGCAAATCTATTGCCATCGATCAGCAGGCGCTCGGGCGGGAGGCTGAGCCCCTCTATGGCTCTGTGCATGGCCAGGTAGGTCGCCCGCAGGATGTTGATCTCGTCTATCTCGCTCGCGCTGGCAAAGGCAACGCAGTAGGCCAGCGCATCGCGCTCGATGTCGAGGCGCAGGGCGAGGCGCTCGCGTTCGGTGAGTTGCTTGGAGTCGTTGAGCTGAGGATGCGTGTAGTCTGGTGGTAAGATAACGGCTGCCGCATATACAGGGCCAGCCAGGCATCCTCGCCCAGCTTCGTCGATGCCACACTCTAGTTTGCCATCGTTGCAGAATGTGGCATTAAGTCTGTTTCCTTGCTTCTTTTGACCCATTTCCCACAAAGATAGCGATTTTCTCCCGCTTTTCCTACGTTTTTGTTCATACTCCTAGTAGGCGTACCGCTCGCGCGCTCGGTTGCCCCTGGGGCAGCACGTTACGCCTACTATCCCGGGGAGGTTTCCGCGCCCCAACGGCCCTCCTCGGAGCCTCCGCCCGGGGGGGCTAAGCGAGAGCGCCTCGGGGCTCTAGGTTAGAGCGTCCAAGGGCTCTAAGTTAGAGCGTCTCGGGGCTTTAGGTTAGAGCGTCTCGGGGCTTTAGGTTAGAGCGTCTCGGGGCTTTAGGTTAGAGCGCCCAAGGGCTCTAGGTTAGAGCGTCTCGGGGCTTTAGGTTAGAGCGTCTCAGGGCTCTAAGCTAGAGTGTCTAGATGGAGCGCTAAGCCACTGGTTATCAAATCAAAGGCGGGCATTTGAGGGGAGGCAAATAGCGTTGCCCCCGCTCGGTGTAGTCACTCCCTGAGGGGAGGCACCGAGCGGGGGCAAGCAAAGGGGTAAGGGAGCCGGGGGCGACTAACCCTGCTGAGCGAAGAGGTTGCTGTACTCTTCGGGAGTTACCACCTGCTGCTTGAGCGTTACGACATCCTTGAGGATGGCCGTAATGCGGTGGTCGAGAGCGGCATTGATAATGTTGTCGCGGCTCTTCTCATCCTTGAGGAGGTTGGTGGCATAGTTGTCCACCAGTTCGGCAGGAGCCGAAGCCATACCATACTGAGCGAAGAGGCTACGAGCCATCTGACGGGCCTGCTCGAGCATATCCTCCTCTCCAATCTTGACGTTGTGCTTAGAGAGGAACTTGTTGCGGTAGATGCTGAAGGTTACATCCTGGAGCATCTTGGCAAAGTCTGCCTCGAAGTTCTCTGCCTTGCTGGCTTCGGGGTTCTCCTTTTGTAGGGCACGCTTGAGGAAGTCCTCGGCGTACTTGACCTCACCAGCCTTCTCGATAACCTTGCGACGGAGGTCTACAAAGAGACGGCGGTCGCTCTCGGAGGCGAACTGCTCGGAGAAGTTGCGACGCAGCTCCTCACGGAGGGCCTCTTCGCTACGTACGGGGCTGTCCTCGCCAAAGGCGCGCACGAAGAACTCCTCGTCTAGCTCGGCAGGCACGTGGCGAGAGATGCTCTGTATCTCGAAGCTAAACTCGCGACCAGCCGCGAGAGTAGCCACCTCGTTCTTCTTGATGTTGAGGAATGATGCCACCTCGGCTTCGTTGCCCTCGTAGGCCTCCATAGGATCGAGGACGACAACGCTGTTGCGCTCGGCACCAACGAAGCGGTTGCGCACCTGCTCGCTCTTGATGTAGCGGGGCAGGAGGATAGCCTTCTCGTTGCGCAGGCCTCCCTCCTTGATCTCTCCACCCTCTAGCTCGGCGATGACGCCACGGATGAGGTCGTTGTCCTCAGCCTGCTCTACCTGGATGTCCTTGCCGTACTGAGCCTTCATCTGCTCGATCTGCTGGTTAAGGTCCTCGTCGGTAGCTTCGATGCAGTAGTAGGGGAGCTCGTCAGCCTTTGACAGCTCTACCTCTATCTTGGGGGCAAGGGCTACCTCAAACGTGAAGCTGAGCTCCTCGTCCTTCTCCAGGTCGGGTACATGCTCCAGGTCAGCCAAGGCCTCGGGCTGTCCGAGGGTGTCGATATTTTCGGTCTTGAGGTAGTCAAAAAGGCGGTCAGCCACCATAGAGTTAATCACCTGTACACGCGCCTCTGCACCAAACATGCGTGTGATGAGGCTCATAGGCGCCTTGCCGGGACGGAAGCCATCAGCTTTGTATCTCTGACGATAGTTCTTGAGCGTCTTATCTACCTCGGGCTGGATCTCTGCCCTGGTTACCTTCACCGTCAGCATCGCCGATGCGTAGTCGGTGTATTCAATGGTTACAGCCATCTTTCTTTTGTTGCTATACTTATATGATTACTATTTCTCTCTGTATGCCATCCCGTAGCCCATGCGGGGGTATAAACACAAAACGGCTCGCAAATATACGCTTTTTTGACGTTCGATGCCTAGGGGTTCAACTTAGAGCGCCCATCTAGCGACCACTAAGAGACCATATATATAGGCCCCCTTGCGCTACATCTTCCCGCTCCCCCTGCTTGGGTTATAGGCTAGGGGGAGGCGCGGAGGCTCGTCACCTAAGGCCTATTTAGAGGGCCGAGCTGCCCCGCCCTAGCTCAGCCCCATTCCCCTACCACCCTCGGGGGAGGCCCTAAGATGTGCGCTCGGGCCCGCGGCTAGGCCTCGGCATCTGCCTTGGATAAATAGGCGAGCCCCCATCCCCGACTGTCGGGGATGGGGGCTCGCCATCTAATGAGGCTGGGGGCGCTTATCTAGCTTAGCTTGAGGAACTCAGTTATGAGCCCCTTGACCTCTAGGACGCAGCGCTCCAGGTCGTCATTGATCACCTGCTTGTCAAACTCGGGGGCATGGCTCATCTCCAGCTCTGCTTTGCCCAGGCGCTCTGCAATCATCTCCGGGCTATCGGTAGCACGCCCTTCGAGACGACGGCGTAGCTCCTCCAGCGACGGGGGCAGTATGAAGAGGGCCAAAGCCTCATCGCCATAGATACGCTTGACGTTGAGCCCACCGACATAGTCGAGCTCCAAGAGGACGTTGGCTCCAGAGCTAAGGCGACGATCCACCTCGCTACGCAGGGTGCCGTAGTAGCGCCCAGCATAGACCTCCTCCCACTCGAGTAGGTTGCCCGCCTCTATCTCGGTGCGGAAAGCCTCGGGCGAGAGGAAGTAGTACTCCACGCCATGGCGCTCCGTCCCCCTGGGGGGGCGACTAGTGGCCGAGATGGCGAGCTCTAGGCGTAGCTCGGGGTAGTCGCTCCTCAGGCGAGCGATCACGGTACCCTTGCCTGTGCCAGATGGCGCCGAGATAACGATGACCTTGCCCATCGCCTTGACTACTTGTAGCGATTGATAGGAGGATTGGCCTCTTTGAGCTTGGTGCGGATGATGCCCATGAGCTCTTCGCGCAGTTCGTCGTTGTCTTGCAAGATCACCTTGGCGGCCTCCTTGCCCTGGCCGAGCTTGATACTGCCGTAGCTAAACCACGAACCGCTCTTGGTGATCACCTCGAGCTCTACGCCTAGGTCCACCAGCTCCCCGAGCTTGCAAATGCCCTCACCAAAGAACATGTCAAACATGGCCCTACGGAAGGGGGGAGCCAGCTTGTTTTTGAGGATGCGGATCTTCGTCTGGTAGCCGATCGTCTCGTCGTTTTGCTTGATGGCCTGCCCGCGACGTACGTCGATGCGCACAGAGGCATAAAACTTCAGAGCGTTGCCCCCTGTCGTTACCTCATTGCCCATAACGCCGTAGCTCGTGCCTCCAATTTTCTCGCGCAACTGGTTGATGAAGATACACGTGGTGTTGCTCTTGCTTACAGCCCCCGTGATCTTGCGTAGGGCCTGCGACATTAGCCTAGCGTGAAGCCCCACGAGGCTCTCGCCCATATCGCCCTCGATCTCCTTCTTGGGCGTCAGGGCAGCCACCGAGTCTACGACCACCAGATCCATAGCGCCCGAGCGGATGAGCTGCTCGGCGATGTCGAGCGCCTGCTCACCATTGTCGGGCTGGGAGACCCAAAGTTTGTTGATATCGACCCCTAGGTAGGCCGCGTATGTAGGATCAAACGCATGCTCGGCGTCGATGAGGGCAGCATTGCCCCCCTGCTTCTGTACCTCCGCAATGGCGTGTATGGCTAGAGTGGTCTTACCCGACGACTCAGGGCCAAAGATCTCTACGATACGCCCCCTGGGATAGCCGCCGATACCGAGGCAATCGTCTATCCCGAGAGATCCCGTGGGGATCACGCCTATCTGCTCGACGGGCTTGGCGCCTAGGTTCATGATAGACCCCTTGCCGTGCGTCTTCTCGATGTTTGCTAGGGCTTGCTCTAGCGCCTTTAGCTTGGCATCATTGGGGGAGGCTTCTTGTGAGGTTGCTCTGCCCCGCTTGGTGCTGGTTGTTTCTTTTTCTTCTGCCATTATCGTTGTTGTTTTATATCCTTAGTTGGGGGTTATGTCTATGCCTCTAGTAATGCCAACACCTGCTCGGCATGGGCTTTGGTGCTGACGGCTCTACCTCTGATGATATGCTCGACGCGCCCGTCCACTCCGATGAGGAAGCTGCTACGCTCCGTGCCCATGTAGGTGCGCCCGTATTGCGTCTTCTCGACCCACACGCCAAAAGCCTCTTGGAGCGTAAGCGCTTCGTCGCTGATGAGCCTAAAGGGCAGGCTATGCCCCTGGATGAAGCGCTGGTGCGACCGTGCGCCGTCCTTGCTCACCCCGACGACGGCTATATCGCGGGCTCTCAAAGCCTCGAAGCCATCTCGCAGGCTACACGCCTGGGCAGTACAGCCGGGAGTATTGTCTTTGGGGTAAAAGTAGAGCAAGAGGCGCATCCCCTTATAGTCCGAGAGGCGCACCTCTTGTCCATCCTGGTCGAGCCCCAATAGGTCAGGGACCTGATCACCTACATGTATCATCGCTATAATTTATTCAGCCTATAATATGAACACAAAGGTACACAAAGAAGCCGTGCCACCAACCGCTCCCCTATGGACGGGTCAGGGTTGTCTGGGAGGGGTATCCCCATTTTTGCTACATTTGTAGTACCTCAGCGTCTGGGAGACAGACCGAGGACAAGCAACGCAATCATACAAGGGCAGACGATAGACGAAACGTTTATGGATATCACATTCTCAATCAAGTACCGAGCCGAATGGGGGCAGAAGCTCTGCGTCTGTG
Source organism: Porphyromonas sp. (assembly GCA_041839075.1). Lineage (GTDB taxonomy): Bacteria > Bacteroidota > Bacteroidia > Bacteroidales > Porphyromonadaceae > Porphyromonas. The sequence continues at coordinate 2,324 of JBGYQR010000219.1, read as the reverse complement.
GCTCTATACCGGAGCTGAGCTGTTGGGACGAAAGCCAAGCCATAGAGCTCTCAGCCGAGGGAGCCGAAGACCGCTGGACAGGTTCGCTCTCCATAGATGGTCGTCGCAAAGACTTTGCCTATTACTACCTGGTCAAGGACGCCGAAGGGCAGGTACTACGCCGAGAGTGGAAGCGCATGCACCGCCTCTGTATCAAGGAGCCCTTTCGCACGCTCTATATGGATGATAGGTGGATCAACCGCCCTCCCAATGCCCCCTTTTACAGCTCTTCGTACTACGACGTGCTTTTTCGCCACGAGGAGCAACTCTCCAGCACCGTCTCCCGATCCCGAGGAGGCGAGAAGATTGTATTCCAGATCTATGCCCCTACGGTACCCCGTAGCAAGCGCCTCTACCTCTCGGGCAGTACGCCCAAGCTAGGAGAGTGGCAGACGGACAAGGCGGTAGAGATGATGTACATGGGCAAGGGCGAGTGGTATATCAGCATCGAGATAGACCGCAGTTTGCTCTCGGGACCCGATGTCTACTTCAAGTTTTTCATCGCCGGAGACAACCGCAAGGGCAAGCGCTGGGAGGCGGGTGACAATCGCCACTTTGCCCTGCCCAACCATGGCGAGTATGACGCTATCTATGTAGCGGGTATGAGCTTCCGAGAGGGAGACTTTGCTCCTCGCTTTGCGGGTGTTGTAACGCCCCTTTTCTCCCTACGACACGAGGGAGACTTCGGGGTTGGGGACTTCGGGTCGCTGCGCTCCGCCATCGACTGGGCGGCTAGTGCTAGCCTGCACGCCTTGCAGTTGCTCCCGATCAACGACACCACGTTTTACCGCGACTGGCGAGACTCCTACCCCTACAACGCTATCTCGGTAGACGCCCTGCATCCCATCTATGCCGACCTATCGGCTCTGCCTCCCTTGCGCTCAGAGGAGCAACAGGCTCGGCTAGAGGCCATGGCCAAGGAGCTACAACAGAGCCCTACACTACTATACCCCGAGGTGCTCAAGGTCAAGGAGGAATACCTCCGTGCACATTACCGCGAGGTCGGAGTATTGGTACGCAAGAAGAAGGCCTTTCGCTCTTTCGTACAGGCCAACGAGCAGTGGCTCTATCCCTATGCCATGTACTGCCTCATCAGAGACCTCAACCCTGGGTTACCTCATACAGAGTGGGGGCAGTATCGCCACTATGACCGCAATGCGCTCATCGCCCTAGAGGACGAGGATCCCGAGTACAAAGAGACCATCAACTACTACATCTATACCCAGTATCTACTGAGCCAGCAGCTCGTGGCTGTACGCACCTATGCCGAAAGCAAGGGCGTATTGCTCAAAGGCGACCTCCCCATAGGTGTCGCCCCGCACAGCATCGATACCTGGCTGTACCCCGAGCTCTTCCATCTAGACAGGTCGGCTGGCGCCCCGCCCGATGCCTTTGCCACAGATGGGCAAAACTGGGGTTTCCCGACCTACCACTGGGAGCAGATGTACCAGGATGGTATGCTCTGGTGGCGCAATCGCTTCGAGCGGATGTCGGCTTACTTCAAGGCCTTTCGTATAGACCACGTGCTGGGCTTCTTCCGCATCTGGGAGATACCACGCTACCAGCGCTCGGGACTACTGGGGCATTTCTCCCCAGCATTCCCATTGAGCCGCACCTACTGGGAGGATCAATTTAGAGAGCTCGGCAATATCGAGCAGCTCATATATCCCTGCCTGCATGCCAACGATATACGCACGAGCATCGGTGTGGGGGTACGCGAGCTCGTGGAGGCTGGTCTCTTGATCCCACTCGGCAAGTCGTGGTACCGCCTTGCCTCGACACGTCAGAGCGAGTATGAGCAGCTCTCCCCCGAGAGCGTGCCCGGTGGTGCGCCCACCATTGCCGCTCTAGTGGAGGCTTGTAAGGAGATCGCCCTCGTGGAGGACATGACCCAGCCGGGCTATTACCACCCACGTATCTGCTACGAGCAGACCAAGGCCTTTGCCCATTGGAGCAAGGGGCTACAAGCGCGGTGGTTACAGCTCAGCCAGCACTACTTCTATGAGGTGCACAACGAGCTATGGAAGCGCACGGCCACGAGGCGCATTCTCCCCCTCCTGGAGAGTACCGATATGCTCGTGTGCGCCGAAGACCTGGGGATGATACCCGCCTCGGTGCCCGAGGTGCTGGAAGAGCTTCAGATCATGACCCTCGAGCTCGAGCGTATGCCCAAGACCCCCACCAGCAGTGGCCTAGGGCGCCTCTCTCAGCTCCCCTACAACGCCATCTGCACGACCTCAACCTACGATCTGGGCCACCAGTGGATGGCGCACGATGTCGGCCTG
>JBGYQR010000218.1:0-2723 GCA_041839075.1 Porphyromonas sp. | reverse complement strand
CTGAGCGTTACGGCTGTGGACAAGGGTACAGGTAAGCAACAGAATATCCGCATCGAGGCCTCTAGCGGTCTGAGCGACGAGGAGATCAAGCGTATGAAGGACGAGGCTGCAGCCAACGCCGAGGCTGACAAGCGCGAGAGCGAACGTATCACTAAGCTCAACCACGCCGACAGCACGATCTTCCAGACCGAGAAGCAACTGGCTGAGCTCGGAGATAAGATACCCGCCGAGAAGAAAGCTCCCGTAGAGGCTGCCCTCACGAAGCTCAAGGAGGCTCATAAGGAGCAAAATATCGAGGCTATCGATGCTGCTATGTCAGAGCTCAACGCCGCCTTCCACACCATCTCGCAGGAGATGTATAGCGGTGCTCAGCAGCCTGGTGGAGCCACAGACTTCCAGCAGGGGGCTCAGCCAGGAGGCAACACCCAGCAGGGCGCTAACATCAGCGACGCCGACTTCGAGGAGGTGAAGTAAGCTCTGGGCTCTAGCGAGTCCTCCACAAACCCAAACTCGCAGTAAGCTCAATACGCTTACTGCGGGTTTGGGTTTGTGGAGTTTTTTCGTCTCTCCCGCTTTCGTCTCTTGGTACTAGCCGTGCTATCGCATATTGTACTGGAGGCACAACGTAGTCGCTGCATGATTAGCGAGCTACTCCAGATGAGGGCGGAGATATATGAGGGGAGGGGGATAATACCGCCCTTGGCAAGAGGCGAAAGCTCTAGACTAGGCGACGCGACTAGGCAAGGAGGCCATCCTATTTAGCTGGGTTGGCGTTGCGAGCCATGAGGAATAGCTCGGGGCGTATGTGGCAGTAGCCTGTGGGGTTCTTGTCGAGGTAGTCCTGGTGGTAGTCTTCGGCGGGGAAAAACTGCTCAAGGGCTTGGCACTCGACGACAATAGGTGCACGGTATCGCTGGCTTAGCTCTCCGAGAGAAGCCTCGATAATGGGGCGATCCTCTTCGTCGATATAGTAGATCCCCGTGCGGTACTGCTCGCCAATGTCTCCGCCCTGCTTATTGACGGACGTGGGGTCAATGGTCGCATAGTAGAGATCGAGGATGAGAGGTAGGGCTAGGACGTCAGCGTCGTAGTCGATGCGTACGGTCTCGGCGTGCCCCGTGTTGTCGCGACATACGGCCTCGTAGGTTGGGTTGTCCGTTCGCCCGTTGGCATAGCCCACCGACGTTGCGGTAACGCCACGTAGGAGTTTGAAAAACGCCTCGGTGCCCCAAAAGCAACCGCCAGCCAGGTAGATAGTCTTTGTCATCGTTGTGCTTGAATGCTAGTGTAATGTTGGTGAAATGATACGTCCCCTCTGCCCCCTCCCTCGGGCTCCGACGCTAGAGCTCGGCATAACTAGGGATGGCCTCTAGGGTCTCGTAGCTCTGTGTCTCGTAGTTGATATGGTAGGCGCTGTGCTCGAGCCCATTGGAGATGATGAGGTAGGGGACACGTAGGGCGAAGTTGTAACGCAGTATTTGGTTGAGCACTCGCTGGGAGAGGGCTATGTCGGGCGCCTTGTACTCGATGATCATCTCGGCAGTGAGCTGACGCGAGTACAGCACGGTGTCGCAACGGCGCTTGGCCTCTCCGATTAGGAGTGAGACCTCGTTCATCAATAGCCCCGCTGGATACCCCAGGTGTCCGACGAGGTAGTGCACGAAGTGCTGCCGTACCCACTCCTCGGGTGTGAGGCGCACGCTCTTGTGGCGCAGAGGATCCCAGACATACACCTTGCCGTTGTGCCATTCTAGCTGGATGTCAAAGGGGGGTAGGTTCAGCTTAATCATTATATTTGTCCTGCATTAAATATCGCAACGCAAAGATAAGTACTCTCCCCCTAACGCCCTGCCTACGCCTATGCTTTCGTACGAAGATGTCGCTCGTCAGATCCAGTCTCACCAGCTCCAGAGGGCTTATCTGCTTTGGGGAGAGGAGCCCCTGTTTGTGGACAAACTTGCAGACCTCTTCGCGGGGCATGTGGTAGCCCCCGAGGAGCGCGACCTCAACCAGACGATACTCTACGGGCATGACAAGGAGATTACTCCCCAGCTCATCGCTAGCGAGGCGATGCGCTTCCCCATGATGGGGTCGCGCGTGCTGGTCGTCGTCCGTGAGGCTCAGCAGGTACGCAACCTAGAGGCCATCGCTCCCTACATAAGCCAGCTCCCCGAGACGACCTGTCTGGTGCTGTGCTACAAGAAGAAGATTGACAAGCGCAAGGCCCTCTACAAGGCCTTCGAGGCCCTCGGGACGCACTACGAGAGCGCCCGGCTATCGGATAGCAAAGTGCCCGACTTCATCACGCGTAGCTTTGCTGCTAGGAGGATGCAGATTGCGCCCCGCACAGCTATGCTGATGGCAGAGCATACGGGAAGCGACCTGGAGAAGATACTGGGAGAGATCGAGAAGCTATCGATCGTGCTGGGTGAGCGCGGAGGAGAGGTAACGCCTGAGCTCATCGAGACGCACATCGGCATTAGCCGAGAGTACAACAACTTCGAGCTCCTGGATGCCCTCATCGAGCGCGACGCCTCCAAGGCCTTTCGTATAGCGCAATTCTTTGCCTCCAACGAGCGCTCCTATCCGATACAGATGACACTGCCCCTATTGTTCAACTACTTCTCTCAGTTGATGGCGGTCTATTACCTCCAGGACAAGAGCGAACGGGGTATCTCTACCCAGCTCGGCATAGCTCCCTTTGTGGCGCGTAGCTACGCCCG
>JBGYQR010000217.1:0-6522 GCA_041839075.1 Porphyromonas sp. | reverse complement strand
TCCCCGATGAATGCTCGTTGTTGATTAAGACGAGATTGAGTCGGTTACATCGACAAGGTGTTTGGTAGCTAGGAGGGTTAGGGCTAAGCGCACTACACTTCGTCAATATCAGTATCTCATACAGTCCCATAGCTCAGTTGGTTAGAGCGCTACACTGATAATGTAGAGGTCGGCAGTTCAAATCTGCCTGGGACTACTTTCGGGGGATTAGCTCAGTTGGCTAGAGCATCTGCCTTGCACGCAGAGGGTCATCGGTTCGAGTCCGATATTCTCCACAGGAGCGTTAGTTTGTCTATCGGGCAGACTGACGCTTTTCGGTTATTACCTAGACCATCAGCCTTTTCGGAAATGTACCTTTGTCGCCGTTATCCCCATATCTCCTCGTCTCAGCTACGAAGATGATCAGGCATCGCTACATGGACAGCCCGCCCATACCCCCAGGGAGAGAGGTGGGTATTTGTCGGTTGTGTTATTATTTGATCTATGCTTTTGATCAATACCTAATAAGGGGGATAGAGGTGGGACGAAAATCTACTTTTTTCTTCAATAGATGTACCTAGATATACCTAAATAGGCTATCTTTGCTCCGTGTATGCAAGGAGTCGCGAGGGTGCATGAATCCTGTCGATTGACTATCCTAGAGCAAGCAAATTGATTGGATAAATATTAACGTTATAATCAATAAATTATGTCGTGGTTAATTAAATCGTCGATCGGACGTAAACTCGTGATGAGTATCTCGGGGCTTGCGCTCATCTTGTTCTTGACGTTCCATATGTCAATGAACCTTGTGGCGCTCTTCTCTGCTGATGCTTACAATGCGATTTGTGAGTTCCTCGGTGCCAATTGGTACGCTCTAGTAGCGACCAAGGGGCTTGCGCTTCTTTTCCTTGTACACATCGTGTATGCATTCATCCTTACCAATCAGAACCGCAAGGCTCGTGGTAACGATATGTATGCCATCCCCAATCGTCCCAAGGGCGTTGAGTGGGCTTCTCAGAACATGATGGTACTGGGCGTTATCGTACTGCTGGGGCTCGGTCTGCACATGTTTAACTTCTGGGCCAAGATGCAGCTCAACGAGCTCCTGGGTGTGCACCACTTTGAGCTGGGCGGAGAGACCCTCTCTCCAACGGATGGTGCAGCTCTTATTCGCTACACCTTCTCTCAGCCTATCTATGTAGTGCTCTACCTTGTGTGGCTCTGCGCTCTGTGGTTCCACCTCTGCCACGGCTTCTGGAGCTCTCTGCACACTATTGGCTGGAACAATACGGTGTGGCAAAAGCGTCTGGAGTGCATCTCCAACATCTACTCAACGCTCATCGTCCTAGGCTTTGCCGTGGTAGTAATCTACTACTTCGCTATGAGCCTATGCGGAGGGCAGTGTCCTGTCGCCTAGTTTAAGTTCACCTCTCAATCAAGTATATCATTATGTCTAAGATAAACTCAAAGGTTCCTGCTGGGCCACTAGCCGAGAAGTGGACGAACTATAAGAACAATCAGAAACTCGTCAATCCTGCCAACAAGCGTCGTCTTGACGTGATCGTCGTTGGTACGGGTCTAGCTGGTGCCTCTGCTGCCGCTAGTTTGGGCGAGATGGGCTTCAATGTCCTGAACTTCTGTATCCAAGACTCTCCCCGCCGTGCGCACTCTATCGCTGCACAGGGAGGTATCAATGCTGCTAAAAACTATCAAAACGACGGCGACAGCGTCTATCGCCTCTTCTACGATACCATCAAGGGGGGCGACTATCGCGCTCGCGAGGCTAACGTATATCGTCTTGCCGAAGTTGCCAACGCCATCATCGACCAGTGCGTAGCTCAGGGGGTTCCTTTTGCTCGCGAGTACGGCGGTCTATTGGACAACCGCTCTTTTGGTGGAGCTCAGGTATCTCGTACCTTCTACGCCCGCGGTCAGACGGGACAGCAGCTGCTACTCGGTGCCTACTCTGCTCTAAGCCGTCAGGTGGGCAAGGGCTCGGTCAAGCTCTATACGCGCTACGAGATGCTCGATCTCGTGATCATCGATGGTCGCGCTCGTGGTATCATCGCTCGCAACCTCGTAACGGGTAAGGTTGAGCGCTTCGCCGCTCACGCAGTGGTTATCGGTACCGGGGGCTATGGTAATGCGTTCTTCCTCTCGACCAACGCTATGGGCTCCAATGGGTCAGCCGCTTGGCAGTGTTTCAAGAAGGGGGCTTACTTTGGCAACCCCTGTATGGCTCAGATCCACCCCACGTGTATCCCCGTGCACGGAGAGTTCCAGTCTAAGCTCACGCTAATGTCAGAGTCTCTGCGCAACGACGGACGTATCTGGGTACCTAAGAATATCGAGGATGCCAAGAAGCTACAGCGTGGAGAGATCCGCCCCACTCAGATCAAGGAGGAGGATCGCGACTACTACCTAGAGCGCCGCTACCCTGCTTTCGGTAACCTCGTACCTCGTGACGTGGCTAGCCGTGCGGCCAAGGAGCGTTGCGATGCTGGCTATGGCGTCAATGAGCAAGGCCTTGCCGTATATCTCGACTTCTCGTCTGCTATCCAGCGTCTAGGTAGGGATGTCGTAGAGGCTCGCTATGGTAACCTCTTCCAAATGTATGAGAAGATTACCAACGACAACCCCTACGAAACGCCTATGATGATCTACCCCGCCATCCACTATACGATGGGTGGTATTTGGGTGGACTACGAGTTGCAGACCACTATACCAGGGCTCTTCGCCATTGGTGAGGCTAACTTCTCCGACCACGGAGCCAATCGTCTCGGTGCCTCGGCGCTCATGCAGGGGCTTGCGGATGGCTACTTCGTACTTCCCTATACTATCCAAAACTACTTGGCTGATCAGATCCAGGTACCACGCTTCTCTACCGATCGTCCCGAGTTTGACGAGGCAGAAAAGGGTATCAAGGATCGCATCAATCGCCTAATGGGTATCAAGGGTAGCCAGTCTGTCGATAGCCTGCACAAGAAGCTCGGTCGCATCATGTGGGATTTCGTTGGAATGGGACGTGAGAAGGCTGGCCTCGAGAAGGCAATCAAGGACCTCAAGGACCTCAAGAAGGAGTTCTGGAGCGACGTGCGCATCCCAGGCGAGGCAAACGACCTCAACGTCGAGCTTGAGAAGGCTCTGCGTCTAGCGGACTTCATCGAGATCGGCTCCCTGATGGCTCACGATGCTCTTGATCGCGAGGAGAGCTGCGGAGGACACTTCCGCCTCGAGCACCAGACTGAGGAAGGGGAAGCCCTGCGTCACGACGATCAGTTCGCCTACGTATCTTGCTGGGAATATCAAGGAGAAGATAAGGATCCTGTGATGCACAAGGAGGATCTTACCTACGAGTTCATCGTGCGCCAGCAGCGTAACTATAAGAGCTAGTTCACAACCTCCTAACAAAGAACAAGACAATGGACAAGAATATCAACATCAAGGTTAAAGTTTGGCGTCAGAGAGGTCCACAGGCTAAGGGCGCATTCGAGACCTACGAACTCAAGAATGTCTCTCAGGGTAGCTCTTTCCTCGAGATGCTCGACATCCTCAACGAACAGCTTATTCGCGAGGGTAAGGAGCCCGTGGTATTTGACCACGACTGCCGTGAGGGTATCTGCGGTATGTGCTCGCTCTACATCGATGGCCATCCCCACGGGCCAGATGATAGCATCACGACCTGTCAGTTGCATATGCGTCGCTTCGAAGATGGTGCTACCATCACAGTAGAGCCTTGGCGCTCAGCTGGCTTCCCCATCATCCGTGACCTCATGGTAGACCGCTCTGCCTACGACAAGATCATCCAGGCAGGAGGTTTCGTATCAGTCAATACGGGAGGTGTGCCCGATGCTAATGCTATCCCCATTCCCAAGCAGGATGCCGATATGGCTATGGACGCAGCTGCTTGTATCGGCTGTGGTGCTTGTGCAGCAGCCTGTAAGAATGGCTCGGCGATGCTATTCGTTTCGGCCAAGGTTAGTCAGCTAGCCCTTCTACCTCAGGGTAAGGTTGAGGCTGCTCGTCGTGCCAAGGCCATGGTCGCTAAGATGGACGAGCTAGGCTTCGGTAACTGTACCAATACGCGTGCTTGCGAAGTAGAGTGTCCTAAGAATATCTCTGTGAGCAATATCGCTCGCCTCAATAGAGAGTTCCTCTCGGCTAAGTTTAAGGACTAATTAGTCCCGAGAGGTAGCGACACCTCAACGACTACGCCCCAAACCAATCGACTTCGGTCATTGGTTTGGGGCGTATGCTTTTGATGGCCTCGGCCGCCACATTCAGAGAAGGGAAAACTCCTCCAGCCCTCTCTAAAGAATGCGCTACGAGATCGGCTGTGGCCTCATGGCTTCGTCTCTCACTGAGGGCGCGTTATCTACCATCTATATACAGCTGTTGCTCCTCGTCGTAGTAGAGCTCCTTACCGCCTCGTACCACACGATACTTCTTGGGGTCATCCTGGGGCTCAGGTGGCACCTCTGACTCTAGGGGAACTGCCACCTCATGACTAAAGAGATATAGCACGCCCCAATACTTCCCTCGGCGAGCATAGAGGCGAGGCAGGGGGCTGTCTACAAAACGCAATTCATCATACTGTGCTGGGATTAAGCTCCTCACACTCTTGCCCTGGACAAGCACTACCCTTTGCCTGCCAGACTGACTGATTAGGATTGCTCCCTGCGGATGCAGGCTAGCGCTATCAACCCGCCCGAAGGTATGTCGCTCTTTGAACGAGCGTACATGCAAATCGCCCGATGCGGTTATATAGAGGATAATATGATCCAGCCTATCCACCTGCCGATAGACGTTAGCCCCACGCTCGACAGGGGTAGCCTCCATGACCTCTGAGATAGGATATACCAAGATGCGCTCTCCATCATCAAGCAATATCTCATCCGTATATTGCAGTGCCATAGGATTGTCCAGTGTCTCTATCCGCTTGTATTTGGGAGGGAAGATTTCTTTCCCCGACTGGCTATACAGCCCCTGCAAGCCATCCTTCCAAACATCGAGCATATAGCGTTTGTCCACCATCCAATACAGCCTCACCTTATCCATCTCAATAGGCACTAAGGGCGTCACAGCTCCGTCTCCGCGCACGTCATCTGGGTCTGCCCCAAAGCGATAGGCGCCCCTCTTCCTCCCCCGAAAAACTAGCCAGAAGCCCCCATTACCTATATTGGCGGAGATAAAAAATGGCCTTTGATCACTCACACAGGGTACATCCCAATGCCCCGAGGCATCTATAACGCCCCAGAGTCCTCTCTGCTGTACATAATACAGGTGTCGCTTGGGTTGCCCATCGCTATAATACACCGATGCTACGATTGTATCCCCCGAGCAGAGCGGTTCTCTAGAGGAGGGGCGTAGCAGGGCGTACCCACCCTCATGATAAGGCTCGATGAGCAAAGAGTCTCTAGGGGAACCCGAGGACGAACTGGAGGTTTGAGCTGGTAGATCAAGCCCCATGCCCAAGCCAACGAGAGCCAGGGCGACATATACTTTACATATATTGGACAACATAGCTTTCGCTCTATCTACCGCAAAGGTAAACCTCTTGGAGTGAATAGAGCGTGAAGACCCGAGAGGAACGGAAACGGCACGTCGCTTCATGGCCGCAGGAGCCCTCATGGAGCCCTGTTTTAATGCAGGGGGTAGGTGTACCCTGGGGGAAAGTTACGAGGGGATAGGGAGGCTACGCTCTCTCATGACAAAATAGATGGGCGCTGGATAAGGCTACTACGGCTCATATCCAGCGCCCATCTATTCGTGACCAGGGTGGGACTCAAACCCACGACCTTCAGAACCGGAATCTGACGCTCTATTCAACTAAGCTACCCGGCCAGCTAGATAAGACGCCCCACAAATGAGGGGGCAGAGCTCCCTCCTTAAGTGAAAAGAAGAAGAGGGCATTCCTGCCCTACCTCTTGGAGTCCATTACCTATGTGATTGGGCTGGGATTCGAACCCAGGACCGATAGCTTAGAAGGCTATTGCTCTATCCAGCTGAGCTACCCAACCATCCTTTTTGGTGGAGCAAAGATAGTCATTTTATTTCGTTTGCGATGCCCCACTTCTCTCTGAAAAAAGACCTACATCTCTCAGAAAAAAGATCAAGATCTTTCTCGAAAAAGATGTAGATCTTTTGGCGCAAAGCTCTTGATCTTTTGGCGCAAACTTCTTGAACTTTTTTCAGAGAGATGTGGGACGATTTTTGGGGAGAGTACGCCCCCTGCTCCAGCTAGATATTATAGTGGGGTGATGTCGCCTTAGAGAGACCAGGCAATGATCTGACGTATACGCTCTAGCGTTGCATTTGTAGGAGAGGGTATAGGGAGGATGAGGCGAGGTGTGCTTTATGTGGTGCGGGAGTTGGGAGGGGGAGCCGAGGGTTATAAGTATCGCTAATGAATGTATTATGAAGTTAAAAGAAATGTATTACCTTTGCCGTCAAGATGAGAGCAATGGTGCGAATTCAGGCCAAGCCAAAAAACTCCCCTAGGGGAGTGCAAGGCTGGAAGCCTTGCACTATATAAAAAGT
>JBGYQR010000216.1:0-4090 GCA_041839075.1 Porphyromonas sp. | reverse complement strand
CCTTCAGTTCGTCTTCGGTCAATATGTTTTTTGTCTTCATCAAAAATACTCTTCCCTTACTCCTCCTAGGAGTGTGTCCCGCAAATATAGCGAAACAATGCCTCTCCGCCTCACGGCTCATTGCGCATCTTGTCCTCAAACGCTCTCCCTCGCAAGGTGTTTATACTTGGGTATCCAAATTAACGCTGAGCTACCGCCTCTATTGTGTTTGATAGTGGCAGGTCTCCCCTCGCGTCATACATGCGCCCTTGATCTATGGCCTAGGTGGAGCTGGCGATGGGCAAGTAGCGATATGGGCACGGCCTTCAAAGGCAAGGTATAGGGGCTGGTGACCCTAAAATTGGACCTACCCTCCGCCACCCGCTCCAGCCCTCCAAGCACCACCCCAAAAGGGCTCTAGGTCGCATCGCCTTGGAGCTCTAAGTTAGACCGCCTCAGGGCTCTAGGTTAGAGCCCTCCGGGGCTTTAACTTAGAGCGTCTCGGGGCTCTAACCTAGAGCGCTGGAGGGGTCTAAGGAGCATTAGATACTTCCCTTAGGAAAGCAAACTAATCATATCTATATCAGAAGAGTACAGAGATTATGTTTCCCGAAGAAAACAAATAGGGTCTAGAGGCTGTTATGAGGGTATAGAGATAACAAACAAGCATTAAAGACGACAACCATTATGGCCAAGTACATCATCATCGGAGGCGTAGCAGGTGGAGCAACAGCTGCCGCACGCCTCAGACGCAACGACGAGCATGCGACGATCATCCTCATCGAAAAAGGGCAATACATCTCCTACGCCAATTGTGGCCTCCCCTACCACATCGGCGGGAGCATCGCCGAGCGCGAGAAACTCCTCGTACAGACACCCCAGTCCTTCGGACGCAGGTACAACCTCGACATCCGCACCGAGCAAGAAGTCGTCAGCATAGACCCCAGCGCACATACCATCGCCATCCGCAAAGCCGACGGCACGCTCTACACCGAGAGCTACGACAAGCTCCTCCTCTCCCCTGGAGCTAGCCCTATACGTCCCAAGCTCGAGAGCATAGAGCGCCCAGGGGTCTTCTCTCTGCGCTCGGTAGAGGATATGGACGCCATCAAAGGGTTCATCGACGACCATCAAGTACGCCGTGCCGTCGTCGTAGGCGGAGGCTTCATCGGGCTAGAGATGGCCGAGAACCTCCACGAGCGAGGTATCGAGGTCAGCATCGTCGAGCTAGCCCCCCAGGTGATGGCTCCTATCGACTATTCGATAGCTAGCTTCGTGCACGCCCACCTAGCAGAGCAGGGCGTAGGGCTCTATCTCGGGCAAGGGCTCGAGCGTATCGACAAGGGCTCTGAGAGCGCACTATCGCTCAGCCTATCGGGGGGCATCACTCTAGAGACTAACCTGGTGCTCCTCTCTATCGGTGTCGTCCCCAACACACACCTGGCTAGAGAGGCAGGTCTTGCCCTGGGAGAGCGCGGAGGTATCAAGGTCAATGAACATTTCGAGACCTCCGAGCAGGACATCTATGCTGTGGGCGATGCTATCGAATACCCCCACCCCATCACCAATCAGCCCTGGCACAACTACATCGCAGGGCCTGCCAATCGCCAGGCTCGACTAGTAGCCGATAGCATCACAGGGCTAGAGGTAGCGGGCTACGAAGGCTCGATCGGCACAGCCATTGCCAAAGTCTTTGACCTTACGGTAGGGACGACGGGGCTGGCTGCCAAGGCCCTCCAGCGCTCAGGCATCGAGTACCGCTCGGTTACCATCCACCCCAGCAGTCATGCCTCGTACTACCCGGGGGCATCTCCCCTTACCCTCAAGCTCGTTTTCGCACCCAAGACAGGTCAGATCTATGGCGCCCAGGCCGTAGGTGCCTCGGGCGTAGACAAGCGTATCGACAGCATCGCCCAGGTGATCAAGGCAGGAGGCAGTATATATGACCTAATGAAAACGGAGCAGGCCTACGCGCCCCCCTATTCGTCAGCCAAAGACCCCGTCGCTCAAGCGGCCTATGTAGCGAGCAACATCCTCTCTGACAAGATGCGCCCAATCTATTGGCGAGAGCTTGAGCAGTCAGATGCGCTCATCGTAGACGTCCGCACTCCCGCCGAGTACGACCTGGGGCATATCCCCGGAGCTATCAACTTGCCTATCGATGACCTGAGAGAGCGCCTGGGCGAACTGCCACCATCGCGCCCCATCGTCGTCTACTGCGCCGTAGGTCTGCGTGGCTACCTCGCCTCCAACATCCTACGCCAGCGAGGCTACGATGATGTACGCAACCTCATCGGGGGCTATCGCCTCTGGAGTATGGCCACACGAACCTATCCCTCGCTACCGGGTAGGCCTCACGCACCCCAGCCTAACGCCCCACAGACTCAGGAGAAGCACCAGCAGAGCATCAAGCACATAGACGCCACGGGGCTATGCTGTCCAGGGCCTATCATGCGCCTCAAGACCGCGATGGACGAGGCCGAGGTGGGTAGCCTCATCAGCATCTCCTCCAGCGACCCGGGGTTCGTCGCCGATGCCAAAGCCTGGTGCCAAAGCACGGGCAACACTTTCCTCGAGAGCCATAGTGGCTTAGGGCTATACACCGCGATCATCGAGCGCTCCGAGCGCAAGGGCGTAGCAGAGGTCGCCACTGGCAGAGGCAAGACCTTCATCCTCTTCAGCGACGACCTAGACAAGGCCCTAGCGACCTTCGTCCTAGCCAACGGGGCGGCCGCCACGGGCGAGCAGGTGAGCATCTTCTTCACCTTTTGGGGGCTCAACGCCATCAAGCGAGAGGATGCCCCCACCATACGCAAGGACTTTTGGGGACGTATGTTTGGCTGGATGCTCCCCAAGACTAGTCGCGAGCTAGGTCTCTCGAAGATGAATATGGGTGGTCTAGGTGCCAAGATGATGCGACACCTCATGAAGCTCAGAGGGGTAGACAGCCTGGAGAGCCTACGCCAACAAGCCATCGACGCTGGGGTCGAGTTTATCGCCTGCCAAATGTCGATGGACGTTATGGGCGTTAGACAAGAGGAGCTCCTACCCAACGTAACCATTGGCGGAGTAGCAACCTATATGCAACGCGCCGAGCAGTCAGGGGTCAATCTCTTCATATAAACCACTGTCCCGTACCCATCCCTATGGAAAAGATCACCTCCATCTGCATGATGCGCGACCTGGTTGTCGCCCTCCAAGGGCTAGAGGACCAACTCCTCTCGCTCCATGGTGTCGGGCTCAACGAAGCCATGGCCCTATGTGCCATAGCCGGAGAGTGCGTGCCCTCTACCGAAATAGCCCAACGTATCGGACAGCGCGCTCCCAACACCTCCAAGATACTCAGCGTCCTGGTACGCAAGGGGCTGGCCACAGGCGAGAGCACGCGCTCGGACAAACGCAAGAGCCTCTACCGCATCACACCAGCGGGACTGATGCTCCTAGGACGCCTCAAAGCCTCTCCCCTGGACATTCCTGAGCTACTGCGCCCCATATACCTCTCGCAACTGGAGGAGACGAAATAGTGCAAGAGGCAAAGGATTCAAATAATCATATCAACAGAAATAAAAGTCAAAATCTAACAATCAGGCAGAACAGGAAGGAAATAATAATTACTTTTGTCCTCAGAAGGCCTAATAGAAAGTTCTAGAGGCATAACCAACAAGGACAATCGTACGCATGGTGCAGTATATAGATGTATCTGAAGTCGTAGGGGAAGGTGGACGCGAGCTACCTCCCCTACGACTTAGCTATGAGATAGCCGGCCAGCCCTGGGGGACCGCCCCCATCGTGCTGGTCAATCATGCCCTGACGGGCAACTCGAGCGTAGCCGCTCCATCGGGCTGGTGGGCAAGCCTCGTCGGCCCTGGGCAGGGTATCGATACCGAGCGCTATACGATGCTCTCCTTCAACATACCTGGCAATGGCTACCTAGAGACAGAAGAGGAGAGCCCACTCGACCTCTCGCTCTACGACGTAGCCGCCCTCATCATCGGGGGGCTAGAGGCGCTTGAGGTCACACGCCTCTATGCCGTCATCGGGGCTTCGCTAGGAGGAGCTCTGAGCCTTCAGATCTCCTACCTGCGCCCAGAGCTTGCCGAGCACACGTTTT
>JBGYQR010000215.1:0-6559 GCA_041839075.1 Porphyromonas sp. | reverse complement strand
TTCCAGAGGCGCACCAGCTCGGTCAGGAGCTTGTGGCGCACGATCATTACGTTGTTACTAAAGGCCATATGTTTAAGTGATTATACTTCTACCGCTATGTCCCTCTCACTCAGGCGTTGCCTGGCTAGGGATACCTACAAATAGTTGTATTGGCTACAAAAATAGTCAATTATTCATATCCTCCAACTATCTGTGTAGTTCTGCCTCCTTCACATCCTCCTTCAAGTTCAAAAATCAGGCTGTTGCACCTACTAGCGAAGGATACTGGCGTGCTCGGGATAATTGCGTCAACATTACCCCCAAAATTGTACAAGTATTTCTCTCTGAAAAAAGACCTAGGTTTTTGGGCGCAAAGACCTAGATCTTTCTCGAGAAAAACCTAGGTCTTTTTTCAGAGAGATGTGGTACGAACTTTTAGGGGTAGTAGGCTCCCTCCACCGACTAGATATTGCGAGTAAGATGATGTCGCCTTAGAGGGGCTGTGCCATAATCTGACATATATGCTCTAGTGCTGCATTTGGTCCTGGGGCCTGCAATATATAGATACCACCAAGGGTACTACATTGAGATATAACTAGCTGGAAATCGGTTGGGTTTGTTGCTTTCTCTCAACAACATAGATTGAGGAGAGATGTGCATAGAGATATGTCTTGATGATCAACACATTAAGAAGACGACGAAATTTTGATGCGGTTGCCCTGTTGCTCTGTCCTTAGTCAGTGCTACTATGCAACTGAGGTTGAGCGCATCGCCCTGAAGTGATGCCACACGAGACCAAGTCCCAAAAGGCCTGAGAGGAGGTCTGCCAGCGGGAGCGATAGCCATACTCCATCGACGCCTAGGCTATATGGTAGGGTGAGCAGTAGGGGGATGAGGAAGAGAGCTTGGCGCGAGATACTTAGGGCAAAGGACTTGCGGGCGTGTCCAATGCTTTGGAAGAACTGCGTGGCAACAATCTGCGTCCCGACGAATGTGAAGCCATAGATACAGATATTCAAGGCATTGACAGAGGCCTCCAGCAGTGGCCCCTCTTGGGCAAAGATCGAGCAGATCTGTCTAGGCAATAGGAGGGCTACGATGGTGAAGACCAGCCCCACCAGGGCACTAGCGCCCCCTGCGACGATGGAGGTACGTAGCACACGATGCTGGAGCCCCGCCCCGTGGTTGTACCCCACGATGGGTTGCATCCCCTGTGCGAGCCCCAGCATGATCATAAAGCCCACCAGAGCATAGCCGTTGATAACCCCCAGGGCACCGATAGCTCGGTCGGCTTCCTCGGGAGAGGGAGCTACGGCAATGAACCCTCGGTTGATCAGTACGTTGGACAGACTGCCCAGTATCTGTACAGCAAAGGGTGACACCCCGATAGAGGCGATGGACATAATCTGCCTCCTCGAGATCTGCATATTGCGAGCCCTAAAGCGCACCACGCTATCCTCTTGGAAGAAGTGGTACATCACAAAAGCGGCCGAGACAGCCATCGACAAGATCGTCGCCCAGGCTGCGCCCCCTATTCCCCAGCCGAAACCATAGATAAATAGAGCATCGAGCACGATGTTGAGTACCGCTCCGATGATCATCGTGTACATGGCCTTGCCTGGATAACCAGAGGCCCGCATCACGGCGTTGTAGCTCATGGCCAGCGAAGCAAAGATATTGCCTGGCACAGCGACATAGAGATACTCCGCCGCGTAGGGGATGGTGCGCTCGCTACCTCCGAAAAGTACGAGTAGAGGTTCGAGCCAGATCATCGTGGGGATGATGATGGCTGCTTGTAGGACGAAGGTGAGTACCACAGCATTACCCAGGATACGCTCCGCCCCATCTTGGTTGTGTTCGCCCAAGAGAATAGACACCCGTGTGGCCGCTCCTGTGCCGACCAGCATCCCAAAGGCTTGCAAGAGCACCATCACAGGGAAGGTCAGCGCCAGCCCCGAGAGGGCGTAGTCCCCCACGCTATGTCCGATGAAGATACGATCGACGACGTTGTACATGGCTATAACGAGGGTACCCACCACAGCAGGGGTGGTGTAGCGGATGAGCAGGCTACGTATGCCATCGTGCTCTAGGCGGTAGGTACGCTGTGCGTGCTGGGTTTGGGACATATATTGCTTGTTGAATTGAGGCTGAGCGCGCCTGGGGCAAGTCTCTAGCGCGCCCTCGGCGCGTGGCAAAAGTACTATTTCTCACCAACTTCCTCCCCTTGGCCTGTTTTGATAACGGGGCTGCTGCATCCCCCTCAAGTTCAAAAATTAGGCTATTGCCCCTACTCGCGAAGGATACTGGCGTCCTCTGGACAATCGCCCCAACATTACCCCCAAAATGGTACAAGTACTCTCTACAAAAAGACCTAGGTTTTTCTCGAAAAAGACCTAGGTTTTTGGGCGCAAAGACCTAGGTCTTTTTTCAGAGAGAAGTGGGGGTATTTTTTAGGGGTAGTACTCCCCCTCCACCAACTAGATATTACTAGTAAGATCATGTCGCCTTAGAGAGGCCGGGATTGTTGTGGATCTGCCAATCCTGTCCCTTGGACTTCGGCATCCTGCTCCCCGTAGGGCTGGGAGAGACAAAAACGCAGTCTGCACCCCCTACCTCTAGACCTCTATGGGAATAGGTCTGAGGTAGGGGGTGCAGACTATGGTATGGGGACGAACCCCTGGGCTATCCCTATCTCTAGGGGAGGACTACTTGAGCAGATCCTCTAGGGTACGTTGTAGCACCTCCTTGGGCTGAGCTCCTACGAGCTTGGTGGCGAGCTCTCCGTCCTTGAAGAAGAGGATGGTGGGGATGTTGCGTACGCCAAACTGGCCAGGTAGATCCTGCTCGTCGTCTACGTTGCACTTGCCGATGTTAGCACGGCCTTCGTACTCGGTAGCCAGCGCATCGATAGATGGACCGATCATCTGGCAGGGACCGCACCAGGTTGCCCAAAAGTCTACTACAAGAGGCTTGCCTTCGGCCAGCAGAGCCTCAAAATTTTCGCTTGTGATTGTTAGTGCCATACTTCTAATTTGTTATTTATATACAGTGGTTTGTAGCTTACTCTTGCTCCCAGCCTAGTGAGCCAGGATGCTATATCCACGCTCCTGGCAGTAGTCCAGCAGTCGGGGCGTTATCTCGACGCCGTGGACATCGTACTGGAGCTGGATGGTATGCCCCGTGATGGAGTCTACCACCTTTAGAGATAACATGGCTTGCCCGCTATTGTTCTCGAGGATGGCGGCGAGGGCTTCGACACTCTCGCTGGATACTTGTGCAGCAGGCATCGTGATCTGTGCTTCGCTAAAGAGGGTAGGCAGTACATCGTTGAGCAGCGAGATACGCTCGACGCGCACGGTGAGGTTGTCGGGCGTGAAGCGGTTGAACGGCTGCACCGACGCATGCACCAGCACGAGTAGCCCCTCATGGAAGTAGCGCGCATTCTCTAGATAGGTGTCGCCAAAGAGGGCAAAGTTGCATGTGCCGCGCATGTCAGTGATGTGTAGGCGTCCCATGGGGTCGCCACGTTTGGTTGTACCTCGGCTGACCTGCGAGACGAAGCCTGCGATGATGATCTTCTGCCCGTCCTGGAAGCTGTCTTGTCCCTCTGTGAAGGTGAGGCTGTCCATATTGCAGTATAGCTCGAGGGCAGCGCGATAGGGCTCTAGAGGATTGGACGAGAGGTACACCCCGACTAGGTTTTTCTCTTTGGTGAGGCGCTCGAGGTGGTTGGTAGCTTCGTTGAGTACAGGAGGCGTAGGGCGAGGTATGCTCATCCCCTCGTCGTCTGCTCCAAAGAGAGAGTTGGCCGACGAATGTTTGTCCTCCTGGAAGACCGTCCCATAGCGTATCAGGGCACTGAGGAATGTATCCTCCGCCCTCCCTGAGGGCATAGGCGTCCAGTACACTTCTCGCTCGAGACCAAAGCTGTCAAAGCCTCCTGCGTCCACCAGGCTCTCGATGGTCTTGCGGTTGCAGGTGGAGAGGTTGATACGCTCAAAGAAATCGTATATATCCTGATAGACGCCCCCTCGCTCGCGCTCCTCGACGATGTGCTCACTGGCAGCACGCCCGACGCCCTTGATCGCATTGAGCCCGAAACGTATATCGCCAGACCGATTGACCGAAAACTTCAGATCCGACTCATTGACGTCAGGCACCAAGACCTTGATACCCATCGAGCGACTCTCCTCCATCAGCTTGGTGATTTCGGTAATGTTGTCCAGTACTCGGCTCAGCGCGCCAGCCATATACTCGCTGGGGTAGTTGGCCTTGAGGTAGGCTGTCTGGTAGGCGACCCAGCTGTAAGCTGTGGCGTGGCTCTTGTTGAAGGCATAGCTGGCAAACTTGGCCCAGTCAGCCCAAATCTTCTCCAGCACCGTCTCGTCGTAGCCGTTGGCGCGACCGCCCTCGAGAAACTTGATTTTGAGTGCGGCCATCTTGTCGGCCAGCTTCTTCCCCATGGCCTTGCGCAACTCGTCGCTCTGCCCACGGGTGAACCCCGCTATCTCACGCGAGAGGAGCATCACCTGCTCCTGATAGACGGTTACCCCGTAGGTGTCTTTGAGGTAGCGCTCCATACAAGGGAGGTCATAGGTGATGGGTACTCTGCCGTGCTTGCGGGCGACAAAGTCGGGGATGTACTCCATAGGGCCTGGGCGGTAGAGGGCGTTCATGGCGATGAGGTCCTCAAAGACCGTTGGCTGCAACTCTCTGAGGTACTTTTGCATCCCTGCGGATTCGAACTGGAAGGTCCCCACCGTCTTGCCCTGGGCGTAGAGCTCGTAGGTCTTGGGGTCGTCGATGGGGATGGTGTTGATGTCTACCTCGATGCCCTGTCGCTTGCGGATATTCTCCACCGCCTCTCGGAGGATAGAGAGCGTTTTGAGCCCAAGGAAGTCCATCTTGATCAATCCCGTCTCCTCAATGATAGAGCCTTCGTATTGGGTAACGAGGATCTCCTTGCCCGTAGATTTGTCTACGGCTGTACACAGGGGTACCACCTCGTTGATGTCCGTCTTGCCGATGATGATACCGCAGGCGTGCACGCCGCGGTTGCGTACGTTGCCCTCTAGCTCTTGGGCATAGCGGATGGTCTCGCTGATCTGAGGGTTGGGGCTAAGAGAGGCGATCTGAAGGTCTTGCACGTGCTTGACAGCCTCGCGGATGGTCACCTTCTTGACGCCCTCGATCTTGTCGGGAATTAGGGCCGCTAGGCGGTTGCTCTCGGGGATCGGTAGGTCGTAGATACGCGCTACGTCCTTGATGCTGCTCTTGCTGGCCATCGTGCCGTAGGTGGCGATGTGCGCCACACGCCCCTGGCCATACTTGTCGGTTACCCACTGGAGGATGTCGGCTCTGCCGTCGTCGTCAAAGTCGATGTCTATATCGGGCATCGAGATACGATCGGGGTTGAGGAAGCGCTCAAAAAGTAGGTCGTATTTGATCGGGTCGATGTCTACGATGTCCAGGCAGTAGGCTACGGCGCTACCCGCTGCCGAACCTCGGCCAGGCCCCACGAAGATACCCATCTCTCGGGCTGCGCGGATGAAATCCTGCACGATGAGAAAATACCCCGGGAAGCCCATGCGCTTAATAGTCTCCAGCTCAAAGTCGATACGCTCCCGTACCTCAGGTGTCAGACGCTCGGCATACTTACGCTCGGCCCCTAGGTAGGTGAGATGACGGAGGTAATCATCGGCTGTGTCGAAGCCCTCGGGAATGGGAAAGTCGGGCATCAGAGGGTCGCTGTCGATGCTGTATGTCTCGACCTTGTTGGCAATCTCTAGGGTATTGCGGAGCACCTCCGGTAGGTCGGCAAAGACGGCGTTCATCTCCGCCGTCGTTTTGAGCCACTCCTGCTTGGAGTAGAGCATACCGCGGTTCATATCGCTCAGCCTCTTGCCGGTGCTGATGCAGACCAGGCGCTCGTGTGCCTCTCCGTCGCCCTCGTTGGTGAAGTGCACGTCGTTGGTGGCGATGACTTTAACGCCATGCTTCTGTCCCAGCTCAAGCAGGATGCGATTGACCCGCTCCTGCTGAGGGTAGGTCTCTTGGTTGGCGTTAGGGTTGGTGGTCTTGTGGCGTTGTAGCTCGAGGTAAAAGTCATCGCCGAAGACGCGCTTGAACCATAGGATGCTCTCCTCGGCGCGCTCGATTTGGTTGTGTAGGATGTGCTGTGGCACCTCGCCTCCGAGGCAAGCTGTGGTTACGATAAGCCCCTCGTGATATTGCTCCAGGAGCTCTTTGTCGATACGCGCGCGGTAGTAATACCCCTCGGTGAAGGATAGGGAGACGATCTTGATAAGGTTTTTGTAGCCTTGTAGATTTTTGGCCAGCAGGACTAGGTGCCAGCCACTTTGGTCGATGGAGCGGTTGGGGCGATAGGTGTCGGGAGCAACGCTGGCAGGCTCTTTGCTGGTGCGGTGGCGCCGCGCGCAGTACACCTCACAGCCGATGATGGGCTTGAGAAGACGATTGGGTCTATCGGCCATGAGTGCCTCTAGCTCCAGGCACCGAGCTTCCTGCTCTGGCGAGCGAACCTCTAGGGCTTTGAGTTTCTCGAGCTCTTCGGCTTCGT
>JBGYQR010000214.1:0-4694 GCA_041839075.1 Porphyromonas sp. | reverse complement strand
CCGCGCTCTTGAAGCCTCGCTTGCGGTGGTCGCGCTCCAGGAGAATGGGCGGATAGAGCTGGTCGCTTCGGGTGGCCGAGCAATGGACGACGATGTAGCGGATGTCTTGTGGTCGCATAAATACAATAGATATAGTTGGTTATGATACAATGGTGAGCTGTGCACAAGCGCCCTTCTTACAAGGGGCGCCTTGGGCAGTTGCTCTAAGGGCTCTACGGCTATGGTTCCCCTCGTCTCCGCTCCTCCCCTACCCTACTATATGGGAGCCAAGGAGGGCGAAGCCTTACGGAGGGGATTTGGTGCAAAGATATATGCCCGCCTTGGGGCAGTGGCCACTTAGTGGTCGTTAGCTGGGTGCCTGTCCTGGGTGTGCTCGCCTCGGGGGGCTCTCTCTCCCTCGTCATCGGCCCCGAGGCCGCGCGTAAAGCTATTTTGCCCGGCCTCGTACAAGGCGCTCCTTGGGGGCGTCTTGCAAGAGACCAGGCAACGGGGGGCCCTCGGCGGGGGGGTGAGTTAGAGCCTCAAAGCGCTCTAGGTTAAGGCGCCTGAGCGCTCTAGGTTAGAGCCCCGAGGGGCTTTAGGTTAGAGCGCTTCGGGGGACCAATCGTCTCCCTAACGCCGGGCTGATGATGGGGAGAAGCTGGGGCGCGGGTTAGCCCTCCTCCAGGTCGTCGTCCTCCTGGCGCATCGAGAGCATATCGAGGTATTCGTCCCAGTCCTCGTCTTCGGTGCACTCGATCTCCAGGGGAAGCGTGGGGAATGGCTCCAGGGTGTCGTTGAGGCGCTCTCCGAAGGTGGGCAGGTGGCGCGTGTACCAGACCCAGTACTTCTCGCCCCCACCGGTATAGTTGCCCGTGAGGATGGCGAGCTTGTCGCGCTCCATAGCTCGGCGCAGTAGGGGCTCGATCTCTGCGATGAGGTCTGCATCCCCCTGGGCAGGCATACCCGCTTCGTCGGCCTGGTAGGGCCAGCGTATCTCGACGCGGACGCCGAGCTTACGACTTTGGCGAAAGGCCTCTAGGTCGAGCCGACCGGTTACGAAGATGAGCTGCCCGCTATCGCTCTCGGCCAGGGAGGTAAACCAGTTGTCTGTCAGTTTCATATCTATATCTGCCTATGCTTGTTTTGTGACCCTATGGGGCATAGAGCCCCTCGGGGAGTGGCGACAAAAAAGAAAAGAGGACGCATGTGTGTATGCACCCTCTTTCCTGCTCACAGCTGCTTGTGTACCCAAAGCCGGGATCGAACCGGCACGAACTTGCGTTCATTGGTGTTTGAGACCAACGCGTCTACCAATTCCGCCATTTGGGCATTGCCTCGCTCGGCTAGCTGGCGCAAAGATAGGCAAATTCTCGTGTATCCATACACCCCTGGTCAAATTTCACCTCCCGGGTCATCCCGCCCATCCCCCGAGTGCCTAGCAGGGGTCGTAGGCTACCAGGAGAGGCTAGCGAGGCGCGCCTGGGCACCCTCGACCATAGAGGAGAGGTCGGTCTCTATCTTGCTGATGTCGATGAGGTCTAGGAGCGCCTCGAGCGCCTCAAGGCGGGCGGTATCGCCCTTGGCCTCGGCCTCCCGACGTAGGATGTGATACTTCTCCCACTGCTGTATGCCCTCGGTGAGCATCGCCCAGCGCACCGAGGGGTATGCCTCGGGATAGACGATATAGGTATCGCCCGAGGACCAGGCGGTGAAGCGCGAGTCACGAACGGGGTCTTCGGGCCAGCTGTTGTACGCCCAGCGCAAGTAACCATCTAGCCCGCGACGCAGGGCATACCACGATATGAAGGCCGCCTCGGCAGGGGGCGAGAACGTGAAGGTATTGGGGTACTGAGCCGAGCAACAGGTGTAGTAGGTCGAGATCTTACCCTCGCTCTTGCGGCGCTGGAGCACCTCGGACGTGTATTGCTGAGGGCTCATCTGGTCGATGCAGTAGTCCACCAGGTCGGCCTCTATCTCGGGATGGTAGTAGCCCGCCATCGAGATACCCAGCCCAGGGGCGTAGCGATGGATGAGGGCGATGGCAGCCTGCATGTGCTCGAGGCTACGCTCGTCCATCGAGATGGTGGTGCGCTCGAGCCAGCCCTTAGCCTTGAGGTGCTGGGTAAAGGCCGAGAGGAAATGCCCCCAGCGCTCCTCATATAGCGCTTCGCCTGGGGCTGCCTCCCAGTGCTGATAGCCACGGCTCGCCTCGTCGTAGTAGCGAAACGAGAGACGCCATGGGATCATCGAGAAGCAAGAGATCTGCTGGGAGACGCCACACGAAAGCATGAACTCCACCCAGCGGTCGAAGACATCGAAATCATACTCCCACTGCCCGTCCGCCCGCCTGCGCCACTCGACCATACTGCCAAAGGCATCGTAGGTCTGCCCATTCCATGGGCGGTCGATCAGGGTGGCGGTGATGACCTTCTGCCCCGCTCGAGCTAGCCGATCCATATAGGGGCGCATGACCTCGAAGTGTTGCTTGCTCCAGGGGGCGACCTGGTGCCAGCGCGCGATGGCGTAGGGGTTTTGCCAAAAATCGAGATGGTAGCGCCACTCAGAGGCAGGCGGTAGCAAGCGGTTTTGCACCTCGACTCGCAGGCTCAGTCGCTCGACCTCACACCCCTGGCGCAGTACGCGTACATCCCCCGCATAGGAGCCCGCAGGGGTGTCGTGGGGCACACGGATACTCAGCCATACCCCCCGTTGCTCACCAGGGGGAAGGGTAAACTTCGGAAGCAGGACGATGCGGTCGGCGCTTGGGACGCGCCCGTACTGCTCTAGCTCGTGGGTGCCACAGTTGGAGAACCTATCTGCGATGACCTCATCGACCCACCCCAGCTCGATATGCCTCTTGTTGATGCGCCCCCCTGCCTCCTTGGGCCCGTAGGTTATCGACCTTGACCTCGTACAGCGCCTCGGCGTCAGAGTCGTTGCTGACGACGAGCTGGGCCTGCCCCGTCTCGCCCCGCCACAGCGTGAGGGAGTGGGCGCGCCTAGAGCTACTGATGGTATCAAGAGTGAGCTCCCCCTGGCTGGGCTTGTGGGGATAGCGTACGTGGGTGCTGCCCCACCCTATCGAGGCATAGAGCGGGCTCCAGGCCACACCCGACGAGAGGGCAACGAGGAGGAGGGACACAAGTCTCAGCGTGGAGCTTAGCAGAGGTGTATTGATATTCATATCGATCATCATTTTTAGATGGGGTTCCCTGGCTTTGGGATACCCCTCGGCACAAATATAGCTAATCCTCCTAGCTCCCAGTCGGGCAGAGGACTTCGAGGGCTTGTCGGCATATCTCGAAATAGTGTGCCTTTACTCATCATCTTCATTTAGAGCCATCATGCAGTATCAACAGCCTTTCTCGACGCCTCACCCCGGGAGCATTCAGATCGACTACCCAGATGTCCTCAATTATAGCCTACTACACAATCATGTTGCGAGCGTCCACGCGTGCTCCATCCGCAACGATAGCGACGTGGCCTGGCAACGGGTGAGCCTAAGGCTCTCGGGCGACTTCGTCCATCCCTCGGAGGTCGTACTTACCGAGGTGCCTGCTGGGCAGGAGGGCTCATTCCCGAGAAGGAGCTCTTCCGCCTGGCGTCCAAGGAGTTGGGTTTTGCCCGCACGGGCTCTCGTATCCGCGATAGGCTGTGCTCCGCCCTTGAGCATCTAGCCGCCACGGGGCAGGTCGCTAGTAGCAAAGACCTCTACGCCCTAGCCTCCGCCTAGAGAAGCCACTAGGCGCCCCCTGAGAGGCGCCCCAAGACACGCCCCGCCCCCTCTCTGAGCCATCGAGAGGGGGCGGGGCGTTTGTAGACCCCCAGGGCTCCGCCTTAGAGCCCCGAAGCGCTTTAGGTTAGAGCCCTCGAGGGCTCTAACCTAAAGCGTCTTGGAGGTCTAACCTAATGCGTCTAGGGGGTACTGCTGAGAGCGCCTAGGGGGTGTGGCCGAGGAGGGGCTACCTCCTCCCTCTCCCCACTCTCCTCAGAGAGCACGAGCGCGGGGGGTAGCAAGCACCATACGGCTAGGGACAAGGGGCACGAAAGGAGGGCACAGCAAGTTTTCATTGCATTCTTAAGACAGCAATTATCAGCACGTATCGCTATTCATTTATCCCGCCGCCTCGGATACCCTAGTGTAATCTCATTGATCTTTATAGAGTTACACTTTTGTCCGATTGCCAGGGTAATGTATCTCGACATTGGTCAATGTGCTCTGAAAAAAATGATATACATTCGCGCTGTATTACTGAAACTAAGAAGTCATAACTCTTAGAAAGATCGCCCGCTTAAACCTCGCATATATCAATAACATTGTGGCTCGCAGACATTACAATTACTATTCTTTAGCCGTAGCTTTACTCTTGATACTAAGAGGTAGTCTAGGTCTGTTTCGAGGGTACGACGATGTGCTCATAGTGGTTTTGATAATTCTTTCCTTGCTCGGCACGTATTCAGGAAATAGACGTAGAGAGATAGAGAACGAGGACAAAGAATAGTCTATGAGCTTGTAAGCCATATTGCTCTTTGATAGATACATGGGCTATCACTTTGGAAAGTGGTAGCCCGTGCTATCTATGGTAGTAAGGTAGAGATAATATCGCACTCGTCCATTATATCTCGGGCTAGATAACTCAACTCGAAATTTGATCCGGTAGCCTTGTCTAGGGGGAGGACGCGCTTGTTGTTAAAATAATTTAATATACCTT
>JBGYQR010000213.1:0-5820 GCA_041839075.1 Porphyromonas sp. | reverse complement strand
CCTGGGTAAGTCTGTCGCCATCCTCGTGGCGTACACGCCATACATCGCCATCGATGGCTACCTCGGCATAGTCCCCCTCTAGGAGTTGGCGTACATAAGCCTTGCGCCCAATGAGCCCTTGGATCCCTAGGGGGACGCTAGAGCCCTTGCTGCGACTAAACAGGCGGATGAGTGAGGGGCGAATGAATACGATGCTTCCGATGCTCAAGATAGAGAAGGCCGCTAGTTGCCAGGCTATATCGAGACCTATGCCCGCTACGACAGCTCCGCCCAGAGCGCCTATGCCAAAGCATGCCAGCAGGAAGCCAGCCGTCATAAGCTCGAGGATGAAGAGCGCAATACCTGCTAGAAACCATAGGATCCAAGCCGATGATAGTATCGTTTCCATAGTGGATGTGATGAGTAGTATAACTTTTGTTACGCGTTCTATTTAGGGCGAAGATAATAAAAAATCTTGTTCCTCCCTAGCCTCCCTTGGTCTAATGAAATGGAGCCTCGATATATCTCCCCGTTGGACGGAAGAGTAGAGCCCCCAAGCGCTTTACCTTAGAGCGTCCGAGGGCTCCAACTTAGAGCCCTCGGACGCTCTAAGTTGGAGCCCTCGGGAGGTCTAGGGTAAGGCCTCTGGTAGACTTGGGGCTAGGATGGCAAGAGATGGAGGAGGGCGAGCTCTAGCCCTACAAGGCTGAGCTACGCCTCAGATGCTTAGGGCACCCTAGGCATCGAAAAACTCGATCACTCCGGTGGAGAGGGCGTAGTAGGCTCCGAGGATCTTTAGTTCGCCCTGTGCCTCCTTGGCTCTCAGGGCGCTGGACGAGCGGCGGATCTGCTGGAGCGAGTGGCGTATATTCCAGATGGCGACCTCTCGGGCAAACTGAGGATCGCTCCCCGTGCGCCCTTGGTGTCCGCCACAGCTACAAATGGCAGGCTTGATATGCTCGAGTAGCCCTGTGAGCAGTCCTAGCTCGATCCCCTCGATAGCGCCCTTGATGGCGCCACAGTTTTCGTGTCCCAGCACGAGCACAACCTTGGCTCCAGCGACCAGGCAGGCGTACTCCATGCTGGCGATCATATCATTGGTGGCATAGTTGCCCGCCACGCGCCCGACGAAGATATCACCGATACCCTGGTCGAATATATCCTCTACGGGTACTCGGCTGTCGATGCAGGAGAGGACGAATGCCTTGGGATACTGAGAGCTAGAGCTCAACCTAATGGCCAGCGAATGATCTCGCACCGTATGCTCGCCACGGCTGAAACGTTCGTTGCCTGCCATGAGGTCATTCATCACCATCTCGGGAGTATAGCGCGTCTGCTCCTCCTTGGTCATGAAATGCACGGCGTGGTAGTTGAGCGCCTGGCTATGAGCAAGTGAGCGGATGGGCGAGCGTAGCGTCTTGGCTACGCCACGCCCCAGTCTAGCTAGTAGACCGGGGCGGTTGTCTTGGTTAGATTGGGGCATGGGATGGCCTACTTGGGCTCGGTGGCGCTATCGGGACGAGCCTTAGCCTTACTCGGTCTCTTGCCTGGGCTTTTGCTCGCGGCTACTCCTGCGGGCTTAGATCCCTGGAGCGTCTCTAGCTCTTGTCTAAGCTCGGCTACCTCAGCTTCTAGAGAGGCGATACGGAGGTTCTGATTCGCGATCGTCTTTTGATAGCTGTTGAGCTCCTCGACCTCGATGCCTAGCGGAGCCTGCGCCTCTACCCTGAGCAAGAAGTCGCTCAGCACGTTCATGTAGTTGTTGAAGGCATCGTAGGCTGAGCTGTAAGGGCTAAACCCCTTCCCGCTACCACTGGTATTCATATAATAGAAGTGGTCGGCACTCTGCAAGTATAGCCAGTCTTGGAGGATGACGTTGTCTTGGATGGTGCGCACACGCTCTCCCCATATACGTAGCTTGTCGAGAGCACCTTGCTGGAGGATATTACCCATCCAGTCGTTGGTACCGCGCTCCTCGCCCGAGCCGCTGATGGGCGTGGGTACAGAGATCTGTCCGACGATCTTGTGCGTGTCAATGAGCTGGCTCGGCGTGGCAAAGCCTACCTCGTAGCGCTCGGCCAGCGCAGGGAGGGCACGGAAGAAGTCGAAGATGCCACTCTCGGCACGGTGGAGGCTACCGAGGGTCTCATAGTTCATGTACAGGACGCAAAAGTCCTCTCCCTCGGGAAGCCACTTGACCCTGTTTAGGAGCTTGTCTGCTGTAACGGGGTAGTCGGGCGAGTCGTAGCGCGAGAAGTCTCTCGATATGAGCTCTGTCATCGGCACGTTGCGCAGGAGCATCTTGATAGGTCGTTCGCTCGAGGAGCCATAGACGTAGCCCGGGCTTTTCCAGCCGAGGATATGCCGAGCACCCTCTGTGAGGACGCCCTCAAACCCCATAGCCTGAGCTTCGGTGGCAATCTCGTCGGAGTAGATCAGCTCGGTATTGCACAGGACCCTAGAGGGGGCAGTGCCAAAGAGCTCGCGGAGCTTATTCTGTTGCATCGTGATCTGAGCGCGCCACTCCTCGAGGTCGTATAGCGATGTCAGAGAGTGCGCGTAGGTCTCGGCCAGGAGCTCTACACGTCCAGTGGCAACGAGCTCTCTGATGGTATCGAGGACTTCTTGCCCATAGAGCTCCATTTGCTCGAGGGCTAGCCCCGATATGCTGAGGCTTAGTCGGAAGTCGGGGTACTGACGCAGAAGCTCCAAAAGCATACGCCCTGCTGGTAGGTAGCTCTGCTGGGCGACACGCTGGAAGACTTCGCGATTTTGCTCATCGTCGGTGTAGTAATGAGTATTCCCCCCTATGTCAAAGAAGCGGTATCGGCATAGGCGATAGGGCTGATGTATCTGAAGGCAAAGGCAAATCTTTTTCATAACGTTTGCGCTCTATATAGTGCTCTAGGAAAAGCTGGTGGATGATCGGAGTGAAACTTAATAGTGGCGTAGTACTTGGTCGTAGACGGCGCGTACTTTGCGCCCTGCTATCTCCCAGGTTAGTCCATTGACCTCGCGCAACCCCTCCTCCTTGAGGAAAGCATGCATCTCGGGGTAGGTGATGAGGGCATAGATAGCGTCGGCCATAGCGTCTACATCCCAGTAGTCTACCTTGATGGCGTAGTCGAGTATCTCGGCGCAGCCACTCTGATAGGATATGATAGAGGGGACGCCACACTGCATAGCCTCCAGTGGCGAGATACCAAAGGGCTCGCTGACCGAGGGCATGACGTAGACGTCGCTACTCTTGAAGATCTCGTAGACCTGCTGCCCCTTCATAAAGCCTGTGAAGTGAAAGCGGTCAGCGATGTTGTACTTGGCCGCTAGGCGTATCATGGCGTCCATCATATCGCCGTTGCCCGCCATGATAAACCGCACTCCCTCGGTACGCTCGAGCACCCTGGCGGCGGCCTCTACAAAGTATTCGCATCCCTTTTGCATCGTGATACGCCCTAGGAATGTAACGATCTTGTCCTTCACTCCGCGCTTGTCGGGTAGGGCAAGTATCTCGGGCGAGAGGGGGGTAACGGCATTGTGCACGGTCGTTACCTTGCTGGGATCTTGGTGATACTTCTCGATGACGGTGCGGCGGGTGAGATCACTCACGGTGATGATGTGATCGGCGTGGTTCATCCCATCCATCTCTATGCCGAAGACCGTCGGGTTTACATTGCCTCGGCTCCTATCGAAGTCTGTGGCGTGCACGTGTACCACCAGGGGCTTGCCCGTGATATGTTTGGCGTGGATACCAGCAGGGTAGGTGAGCCAGTCATGCGAATGGATGACGTCTACCTCTTGGGCCCTTGCGATGACGCCGGCGACGATGGAGTAGTTGTTGATCTCCTCAAGAAGGTTGTCGGGATAGCGCCCGGAGAACTCGATGCACCCCAGGTCGTTGGTATGGCGGTGCGAAAAATCTGCGTAGATATGATTGCGCAAGTGATAGTACTCCTCGGGGCTCATCTTGCCCGCTAGCCTGTCGCGTACATAGTCGTAGCTAACGTCCCGATAGACCACGGGCGTGTCTCCTGCTCCGATGATGCGCAAGAAGCTCTTGTCTTCCTCTCCGCTGGGGCGAGGTATGACGAATGTGATCTCCATATCACTCTGCTCGGCCATTCCTTTGGTCAGACCATAGCTGGCTGTACCTAGACCGCCGAGGATATGAGGGGGGAACTCCCACCCAAACATAAGGGCTTTCATCTCGTTGTGTATAGGGCTTAGTAGTAGCGGATGATCGGTTTGACGTCGTTGTATTGGTGCTTGGTCTCCTCCAGAATATAATGTGCGCGGATGATCTCTCCCACGCTCATGGCCAGAGACGTCGCCCCTCTAGCTCGGTAGGGCGGGTTGCCGTCGAAGAGCTCGCTGATGGTACCTATGCCGTGCTCGTGCATCTCCTCCTGCATCCCGATGAGGGTACGCTCGGCAAAGGAGATACCGCTACGCCCGTAGAGCTTGAGGTATGCCTCGATGTAGGGCCCCAGTAGCCAAGCCCATACAGACCCGTTGTAGTAGGAGAGCTCTCGCTCGTATTGCACCCCCTGGCAGGTGGCTCGGTAGCCCTCGCTCTTGGGGCTGAGGGTACGGATACCCTTGGGGGTACGTAGCTCACGCGTTACGATCTCGACGACGGAGCGCTGCCACTCTCTTGGCAAGGGCGAGTAGGGGAGCGAGACGGCCAGTATCATATTGGGCCTTACGCTCAGATCCTTGATGCCCGAGTGGTCTACGTAGTCGTAGAGGTAGCCGTAGTCGTTTGCAAACACCTGGCGGAAGCTACGCTCTACGCGTCCCGAGAGGAGCTCTAGCTCGGTCGTCCACTCATCGGGAGCTATCTCTTTGTAGAAGAGCAGGGCGTTGTACCATAGAGCATTAAGTTCTACGAGATAACCCTGGCGAGGGATGACGGCCTCCCCGTTGATCTTGGCGTCCATCCAGCTGATGGGCTTACCCTCATAGAGGGCATACAGCAGTCCGTTGTCGTCGAGCGGTGCCGATGGATGAGCCCCCGAGAGGTAATACTTGAGGATAGCCCCCACCATAGGGGCATATAGGCGCCTTGTCTCTTGGATGCCGTAGACTCTAGCGTGCTGTTGGATGCTCCACACAGCCCAGAGGTAGACGTCGGCTTCCTCCGCACCACGCATAGGGGTGGATGGCTTTCGCCCAGCCATATACTCCCCGATCAGAGGGAGCACAGTGGCCATGATACGCTCGTAGCGCTCGGGGGCGTCGGCATAGATAGAGCACCCTGGCAGGGCGATGAATAGATCTCTGGCGCGCACCCCAAACCAAGGGTATCCTGCCAGCAGGTAGCCATCCCTTTCGTTGGGGCGGTAGTAGAACTGCTGTGCTGAGCTCAGCAGGCACGAGCGGAAGT
This sequence comes from Porphyromonas sp., assembly GCA_041839075.1. Classification (GTDB taxonomy): domain Bacteria; phylum Bacteroidota; class Bacteroidia; order Bacteroidales; family Porphyromonadaceae; genus Porphyromonas. The sequence goes on along the minus strand of JBGYQR010000213.1, from coordinate 458 downwards.
CTAGCCTGGGGATGCGAACGCCTCGCTCGCGCTCAAACAGCTCTCCCAGCTTCGCCTGCTCGGCCTCGGTGATACCGGCAGAGAAATATACGGGCTTGTCCCGCTCGATGATCGTCTCGAAATACCCAGGGACGTAGAGATCCTCGGTATGTTCGTAGCCTCGCTCGCGCTCTTTGAAGTAGAGGATATGCTCGTTCCAGTGCGGGGCGTCTACAAACTTGGCCTCCTGGCTGAGCTGGAGATACAGGCGTGGATACCCTGGGTAGAGGCAGAAGCTCAGTCCACCATCGGCCACTTCGTACGAGCCGTTGATATGGCTATTGCGGTGTGTGAGCATCTTGACGTCGCGAAAGGCTAGCAGGGGAGAGAACCTCAGTGTCGTCTGGCTATGCGCCTCCAGGAGCGTGTACTTGTATATAATCCTATGCTCGTAGTGACAGAGGAATATCTCACGCCTG